>JALUUA010000152.1 GCA_027021605.1 Candidatus Bipolaricaulota bacterium
TCCCGTGAAGACGAACCCCCGAGGGACAAGGGGAGGGGAGAGGAGGGAAGGGCGATGACGATCGAGATCCGCTGGCACGGCCGCGGAGGGCAGGGGGCGGTCACCGTCTCCAAGGTGCTCGCCTCGGCGGCCCTCCAGTGTGGGAAGTACGCGCAGGCCTTCCCCGAGTACGGGCCGGAGCGCAGCGGCGCGCCCGTGAAGGCTTATAACCGCTTCGACGACAAGCCCATCGTGATCCACTGCGGCGTCTACGAGCCGGACCGGGTGGCCGTCCTCGACGAGACCCTCCTGAGCACCGAGGACGTCACTCAGGGGCTTTCCGGCGAGGGGGGCCTGGTGGTGAACACGAAGCGCTCCCCCGAGGAGATCCGGGAGGCGACGGGCTACCCCGGCTCCATCGTCTGCGTCGATGCCGAGGGAATCGCGGAGGAGACGGGCTCGCGGTACGCGAACGTCCCCCTGCTCGGGGCGCTGGGGAGCATCTTGCCCTTTATGCGCTTAGAAGCCCTAGAAGCGGCGCTGCGAAAAGCGCTGAGCAGGATGAAGCCCGAGAAGATCGAGAAGAACGTGGAAGCCCTTCGCCGCGGCTACGCCGAAACGCAAACGCTCGAGCCCGACCCTAAAAGATTGCAGCGCTATGAAGCGAGGAGGGCACAGGACGGGCTGCCCTCCTATCAAGAGCTTCCGCCGGGCGGGGTCATCACCCCGGAGGTTCGCGAGTGCCCCGAGACGGGCGGCTGGCGCAACGAGCGCCCCGACTTCCGCGAGGAGCTGTGCGTAAACTGCCTCCTCTGTTGGGCCCACTGCCCGGAGCCCGCCATCCTCACGGATCACCAGACGATGACGGGCTTTGACTACCGCTACTGCAAGGGGTGCGGGATCTGCGCCGCCGTCTGTCCCACGGAGGCGATCGTCATGGTCGAGGAGCGCGGGGAGGCTACGGGAACCCCAGAACCAGAAGACGCAAAGGCGCCCGCGAAGGGGGGTGTGGGGGGATGAGCGCGATCGTTGTGCCCAAACTGGAAGAGGCCGAGCTGCTCACCGGGGCTCAGGCCGTAGCCCACGCGATGCGCCAGATCGAGCCCGACGTGGTCCCCGTCTACCCCATCACCCCGCAGACCCCCATCATCGAGGAGTTCTCGCAGATGGTGGCCGACGGGCTCTGCGACAGTGAAATTATAAACGTCGAGTCAGAGCACTCGGCGATGAGCGCGGCGGTGGGAGCATCCGTGGCGGGCGCGCGGGTCATGACCGCCACCGCCTCCCAGGGCCTGGCCCTGATGATCGAAATCCTTTACATAGCCGCCTCCATGCGCTGCCCCATCGTGATCCCCATCGGGAATCGGGCGCTGAGCGGCCCGATCAACATCCACTGCGACCACTCCGACGCTTACTTAGCGAGGGACTCCGGGGCCGTGCAGATCTTCGCGGAGAACGCCCAGGAAGCGTACGACTACACGCTCATGGCCGTGCGTTTGGCGGAACATCGAAAAGTGCTCCTGCCCGTTTTGGTGAACCTGGACGGCTTTACGCTCACCCACTCCGCGGAGGTGGTCCAGCTCCTGCCCGACGAACTCGTGAAGGAGTTCGTCGGGTACTACCGCCCGCTCCACCCCCTGCTGAACGTTCAGAGGCCTACGACCCAGGGGCCGTTCGATATGCCCGACTTCTACTACGAGCACAAGCGCCAGCAGGCCGACGCCACCCTCGAAGCCTTAGGGGTCTTCCTCGAGGTTCAGAGGGAATACGAGGGGGCCACGGGTCGAGGCTATCGGGGCTACTTCGAGGTGTATGGCTTAGAGGACGCCCGCTTCGCGCTCGTGGCGTTGGGCTCGACGGCGGGGACGGCCAAGGCCGTCGTGGACGAGCTTCGCGATCGGGGGCAAAAGGTGGGCCTTCTGAAGCCCTGGCTCTTCCGACCGTTTCCGCACGAGGCCCTTCGGGAGGCCCTTAAGGAGGTGGAGGCCGTGGCGGTACTCGATCGGGCGCTCTCGTTCGGCAGCTGGGGGCCGCTCTACGAGGAGGTCGCCTCGGCGCTCTACCCCTCGGACAACCGACCCCGGCTTCACAACTTCACGTACGGTCTGGGCGGCAGGGACGTAACGCCGGAGCAGATCGAGCGAGCACTTACGCTCATCCAAGACCCGAAGCTCCCCCGGACGATGCACTACCTGGGGGTGCGCGCCTAGTGGGAAGAGAAGGAGAGATACCTATGACGGTCACGAACTCGAACGGAAACGCGGACTCCGCGACGGCCACGATCACCAGGGCGGTCCCCCGGGTGAAGACGCTCAAGGAGCTGGCAGCCCAGGAAGAGCGGGAGAAGCGCTTCCAGGGGGGGCACTCGCTCTGTGCCGGATGCAGCATCCCGGTGATGGTGCGCTCCGTGCTCAACACCATCGACATCCCCGTGGTCGTGGTGAACGCGACGGGGTGCCTTGAGGTGGCCACCACGCGCTACCCCACGACGGCCTGGAACGTCCCCTGGCTGCACGTGGCGTTCGAGAACGCCGCCGCGGCGGCCAGCGGGGTCGAGGTCGCCTTCCGGGTTCTCAAGCGCAAGGGGCGCACGGCTCAAGAGCTGGGCTTCGAGCTTCCCGGGGAGGTGAGGGTGGTCGTCTTCGGCGGCGACGGCGGCACCTACGACATCGGGCTCCAAGCGCTCTCGGGGGCGCTGGAGCGCGGGCACCGTTTCACGTACATCTGCTACGACAACGAGGCGTACATGAACACGGGGAACCAGCGCAGCGGGGCCACCCCGCCCCTGGCCCACACGACCACAACGCCCGTGGGCCGGGAGAGCCTGGGCAAGCTCCAGCAGCGCAAGGACCTCACGGAAATCGCCGTAGCCCACCACGTGCCCTACGTCGCGCAGGCGTCCATCTCCCACTGGCAAGACCTCGTGCGCAAGGTCGAGGCGGCCCTGCGGGCGGACGGCCCCAGCTTCCTGAACGTGCTCGCGCCCTGTCAGCGCGGCTGGGGCTATGAGCCCTGCCTCACGGTGGAGATCGCGCGCTTGGCCGTGGAGACGCGCTTTTGGCCCCTCTACGAGGTGGTCGAGGGGGAGTACCGCTTAAACGCCCTCCCCAAGAAGCCCAAGCCCGTCTCGGAGTGGCTCAAGACCCAAAAGCGCTTTGCCCATCTCCTCAAGCCGGAGAACCGCCACCTCCTCGACGAGCTGCAGCTCCAGGTGGATCGGGAGTGGGAGAAGCTTCTTAGAAGGTGCGAAGGACGCGTTCTGGAGGTGTAGATGTTGGAGATCCGCATCCACGGGCGTGGCGGCCAAGGGGCGGTGATCGCCTCCAAGGTGCTGGCAGGCGCCTTCTTCCGCGAGGGGAAGTGGGTCCAGGCGTTTCCCGCGTTCGGAGTGGAGCGCCGCGGCGCGCCCGTTACCGCGTTCGTGCGCGTGGACGAGGAGCCCATCCTCGTGCGCTGCCAGATCTACGAGCCCGACCAGCTCTTAGTATTAGACCCCACGCTGATCGAAGCCGTAGACGTCACCCAGGGGCTCAAGCCCGGAGGCTTGGTTCTCATAAACAGCGAGAGGCCGCCCGAGGCGTTCTCTCTGGGAGATTATCGTATAGCGACCGTCGACGCCGGGGCGATTGCGCTTAAGCACGGCCTGGGCACCCGCGAGCAGCCCATCGTCAACACGGCCATTCTGGGCGCCTACGCGCGGGCCAGCGGTCTGGTGAGCCTGGACGCCGTCCTAGAGGAGATCGCGGAGTCCGTGCCCCTGGGCGCGGAGGCCAACCGGGCCGCGGCGCGCGAAGCCTACGAGCGGGTGCGCCTCCCGGCTCCGGCCCCGGCGGCCAAGAACGCTTAGAGCAAAGAGCAAGAACAGGAGCAGGAGGCAGCGATGACAACAGCAATACGACCCGAATCCCTGCCCCCGATGGCCATCACGTGGGACAGCACCCGCGTCAACAAGACGGGTTCCTGGCGGTACCTGCGGCCCGTCTATCGGGACAAGACGCCGCCGTGCCACGCCGGGTGCCCTACGACCAACGAGATCGAGCGGGTTCTGTACTGGGTGGCCCTGGGCGATCTCGATCGGGCCTGGGAGATCCTCACGGCGGAGAACCCGTTCCCCGCAATCACGGGCCGGGTCTGCCACCACCCCTGCGAGTCGAGGTGCAACCGGGGACGGTTCGACGAAGCCGTAGGCATTCGAGAAGTGGAGCGCTTCCTCGGCGACTGGGCTCTTCGGGCGGGAAAGCGCGTTGAGCCCCTGGTCCCGAAGAAGTCGAACAAGCGGGTGGCCGTGGTCGGCGGCGGGCCCGCCGGGTTGGCGTGCGCGTATCACCTCGCGCGCTTGGGGCACGCTGCCACGGTCTTTGAGGCAAACCCCGAGCCCGGAGGGGTGCTGCGATACGGCATCCCCAACTACCGCCTGCCCAAATCCGTCCTCAAGGCCGAGCTGCACAAGCTTAAAGATCTGGATGTCGAGATCCGGACGAACGCCCGGGTCGGCCAAGATGTCTCCTGGGATGAGCTACAACGGCAATACGACGCGATCTTCGTGGCCACGGGCGTCTGGAAGAGCCTTCCGCTTAGGGTCCCCGGCGAGGACCTCAAAGGGGTCCTCTCGGGGCTTCAATTTCTGAAAGCCCTGCACCAGGGGCAAGGGCAGCCCCTAAGCGAGGAGCTGGGGGAGCGGGTGGTCGTTGTGGGGGGCGGGAACACGGCGATGGACGTGGCCCGGACCGCCCTGCGGCTGGGTAAACGCGTCGTTATCGCCTACCGGCGTACGAGGGCGGAGATGCCCGCGATCCCCGAGGAGATCGAAGAGGCCCTCGCGGAGGGCGCGGAGCTCATAGAGCGGGTCTCCCCCACCA
This sequence comes from Candidatus Bipolaricaulota bacterium, assembly GCA_027021605.1. GTDB lineage: Bacteria > Bipolaricaulota > Bipolaricaulia > RBG-16-55-9 > RBG-16-55-9 > JALUUA01. Next base: position 4,839 of record JALUUA010000152.1, read on the forward strand.
AGATCTTGGGCGAGGACGGACGGGTTGTGGGCATCGAGCTTCAGAAGATGCGCCTGGGCGAGCCCGACGAAAGCGGGCGAAGGCGACCCGTGCCCATCGAGGGCTCCGAATTCGTCCTAGAGGCCGACACGGTCATCACGGCAATTGGGGAAGCCCCCGATTTCGCGGGGCTCCCGGAGGAGCTGCACGACGAGTGGGTCGTCCCCGTGGACGAGTGGGGCCGCGTGCTCCGGCAGAAGGTCTTCGCGGGCGGGGATGTGATTGACCAGCCGCACACCGTGGTGGATGCCCTCGCCTCCGGGAAGCGGGCCGCCATCGCCATCGATCTCTTCCTAAAGGGCAAGCTCGATCGCAAAGAAGCCGACGAGATAAGAAGGCGGATCGAGCTCCCCCAAGGGGGCCTCTCGATGCGCCGCTACGTGGAGGACCCCGGCGCGCTCCTGCTCGACAACACCCGGATTGTGGAGTACGAGCAGCTGAACCCCGCGTATTTTCAAAAGATCGCGCGAACCCCGCCTCAAGAGCGCCCGCCGGAGGCGCGGGTGCGCGACTTTAGCGAGGTCAAGCCGGGCTTCGATTGGGATGAGGCCCTCCGGGAAGCGGAGCGCTGCCTCCACTGCGGTGTGTGCAACGGGTGCGATAACTGCTTCGTCTTCTGTCCGGATTTGGCCGTAACCCGCAACGCGGGCGCCGACGGGCGGGGCTATCCCTACGCAATTAACTACGACTACTGCAAGGGCTGCGGCATCTGTGTGCAGGAGTGCCCGCGGGCCGTCTTAGAGTTGGTCCGAGAGGGCTCCGGGGAGGGAGGCTGACGATGGCGAAGAAGGTGCTGATGGGCAACCATGCGGTCTCGTACGGCGCGCGGCTCTCCCGGGTGGAGGTGATCGCGGCCTACCCGATCACGCCTCAGACCCAAGTGGTGGAGGAGCTAGCCGAGATGTGCGCCTGGGGGGACCTCAACGCGAAGTTCATCAAGGTGGAATCGGAGCACTCGGCGATGGCTGCGTGTATTGGGGCCTCGGCCACGGGGGCGCGGGCCTTTACCGCCACCTCCTCGCAGGGCTTGCTGCTCATGCACGAGATGCTCCACTGGGCCGCCGGGGCGCGGCTTCCCATCGTGATGGCCAACATCAACCGGGCCTTGGCCCCCCCGTGGTCGATCTGGTCGGAGCAGACGGACAGCTTGGCGCAGCGGGACACGGGCTGGCTGCAGTTCTACTGCGAGTCGAACCAGGAGGTGCTCGATACCACCATCCAGGCATTTAAGATCTCCGAGAGGGTCCTGCTGCCCGCGATGATCATCCTGGACGCGTTCTTCCTGTCGCACACCTACGAGCCCGTGGAGGTTCCTGCGCAGGAGGCCGTGGACGAGTTCCTCCCGCCCTACAAGCCCCCACTCAAGCTCGACGTGGACGATCCGCACGCCTTCGGCGCGCTCGTGGGTCCCGACGGCTACTACGAGTTTCGCTATAACATTCAGAAGGCGTTCGAGGAAGCCCAGCGCGCGATCATCGAAGTGGGCGAGGAGTTCGGCGAGCGCTTCGGGCGCGCCTACGGGCTTGTCGAGCCCTTCTACGTAGACGACGCCGAGGTGGTGCTCGTAACGTCCTCCACGATCACGAGCACGGCACGGGCTGTCATCAAAGAGCGCCGGGCGCGCGGTGAGCGCGTCGGGTTGCTGAAGATTCGCGTCTTCCGCCCCTTCCCGTTTGAGGCCGTGCGCGAGATGCTCTTGGGGGTCCCGAAGGTGGCCGTCATCGACCGAAACCTCTCGCTCGGGCACCACGGGATCTTCCACGCGGAGCTGAAATCGGCCCTGTACGGCCAGCGGAACGCGCCCGCGGTCTTCGGGTTCGTGGCCGGCCTGGGCGGACGGGACGTCACGCCCCGGACGATTCACCAAATCCTAGACATCGTGGGATCGCAGGAGGAGCCCGATCGGGACGTCTACTGGATCGGGCTCAAGGCCAAGGCGGAAGAGGGGCAGCCCGCCGGGAACGGTCGCAAACAAAGACAAAGGGTAAAAGCGTGAGGGAAGGGAAGGATGCTATGGGGGCAAAAGAGAAAGTAGAGGCTCAAATCGAAAGCCAAATGCAGAAATTTAAGAACTTCTCGATCCCGGGGGGTGAGTACATGGCCTCGGGGCACCTGGCCTGTCCGGGCTGCGGGGCGGCGCTGGCGATGCGCTTGGCCCTCAAGGCCCTGGGACCGAGGACGATCATCACGCTGCCCGCCTGCTGCTGGTCCATCATCGCAGGGCCGTTCCCCTACTCCGCGGTCCAAGTACCCCTGTATCACACGGCGTTCGAGACCGCCGGGGCGGTGGCCCCGGGATCCGGGCCGCCTTGGACGTCCAGGGCCAAGACGACATCACGGTGCTCGCCTGGGCCGGGGACGGCGGGACGTTCGACATCGGCCTCCAGGCCCTCTCGGGGGCCGCCGAACGGGACGAGGATTTTTTATACATTTGCTACGACAACGAGGCGTACATGAACACGGGCATTCAGCGCAGCTCTGCCACCCCCAAGGGCGCCTGGACCACGACCACCCCCGACGGCTACGAGGAGGACCGTCCCAAGAAGGACATCGTCGGGATTTTAGCGGCCCATCGCATCCCCTACGTGGCGACGGCCTCGGTCGCCTTCCCCGACGACTTCGTGCGCAAGGTGGAGAAGGCGAAGTCGATTCGGGGCACCCGGTTTATTCACCTGTTGGCCCCCTGCCCGCCGGGCTGGAAGATCGCCTCGGAGGCGAGCATCGAGGTCGCCCGGCTGGCCGTCCACACCAAGCTCTTCCCCCTTTACGAGGTGGAGGACGGCGAGCGGTACCGCATTACCGTCCAGCCCCTAGGGTTGCCCGTCCGTGAGTATTTGAAGCGCCAGGGGCGCTTCCGGGCCTTGACGGACGAGGAGATCGAGGGGATCCAGCGGGAGGTCGACCGCCGCTGGGCCGAGCTTCAAGAGAAGGCGGAACGGAATACGGCGCTTTTCCGTCGTCAAGCTCAAGGGAGAGGAGGAGAACGATGAAGGCCGTCCGCGCCCGAGAGGGCTTAGGGGCCGAGGATTGCCCGTACTGCGGGCCGTGGGTGATCGCTCGAGGCATCGGGATCGGCCGGTTCTGCTGGCACCCCCGCAACCTCGACGAGCGAGGGCTTCCCCATCTCTACAGCCTGAGCTGTGGCGAATGGGAGGAATGCCCCCGACTCTGCGACGAACTCGAACAGCTCCGGCGGGCCAAGGCGATCGACGAGGCGAGCCTCGAGAAGCCCCCGCTCTTCGGGTAGCGTACGCTCCTGTTTTGCCTCCGGATAGCCCCTTTGCGATAAAATCCCTGTCCACATGGACAAGGAACGGGTACGTCTTCGCGTAACGATACAAGGGGCCGTCCAGGGCGTGGGCTTCCGGCCGTTTGTGTATCGCTTGGCCCGCGAGCTCGACCTCAAGGGCTTCGTGCGCAACTCCCCCCAGGGCGTCACGATCGAGGTCGAGGGACTACCGTCGAAGCTTGAGGAGTTCCGCGCGCGCCTCGAGGCCGAAAAGCCGCCGCGGGCCGTGGTGCAGCGGGTGGAGTGCGAGGAGCGGGAGCCCCGAGGCGAGGCGGCGTTCGTCATAGAGACCAGCGACGCGGCGGGCGCCAAGACGGCCCTCGTCCTCCCCGACATCGCGACCTGCCCTGAATGTCTCAGGGAGATCTTCGACCCCCACGATCGACGGTACCGCTATCCGTTCACGAACTGCACGAACTGCGGGCCTAGATTTACGATCATCGAGCGGCTGCCCTACGATCGCCCGAACACCACGATGAGGGCGTTCGCGATGTGCCCCCGGTGCCAAGAGGAGTACGAGAACCCCCTGGATCGACGGTTCCACGCGCAGCCGAACGCCTGCCCCGAGTGCGGGCCCCACCTGGAGCTGTGGGCGCCCGACGGGACGCTCATAGCTACACACGACGACGCGCTGAAGCGGACCGCGGAGGCGATCCGCACGGGGCAGATTGTGGCCGTCAAGGGGCTCGGAGGCTTTCATTTGATCGTAGACGCCCGGGACGGGCGGGCCGTGACGGAGCTGAGGCGGAGGAAGCGCCGCGGCGAGAAGCCCTTCGCGCTGATGTACCCGTCGCTCGATCTGCTGAGGGCGCACTGCCGCGTCGCTCCCGAGGAGGAGCGACTCTTGACGTCCCCGGAGGCGCCCATCGTGCTGCTGAAGCGCTCGCCCCGCGGGGAGCGCGAGGTCGCCGAGGCGGTCGCGCCCGAAAACCCTTACCTGGGCGCAATGTTGCCGTACACGCCGCTGCATCATCTCTTGCTGAAGGAACTGGGCTTCCCCGTGGTGGCCACCAGCGGCAACCTCTCGGAGGAGCCCATCTGCACCGACGAGCGCGAGGCTTTAACGCGCTTGAAGGGCATCGCGGATCTCTTCTTGGTGCACAACCGTCCCATCGCCCGCCCCTGCGACGACTCCGTGGTCCGGGTGATCGACGGGCAGGCCGTCGTGTTGCGGAGGGCCAGGGGCTACGCGCCGCTGCCCGTCTCGCTGCCCGAGTCGTGGCCCGTGCCCGCCCGCCCGAGCTTGGAATCGAGCTCGGAAGCGCGGCTGGCCGTCGGGGGGCACCTCAAGAACGCCGTGGCCCTGGCGATCGGCCGCGAGGTGTTCCTGAGCCAGCACGTCGGCGATTTGGACGCGCCCGAGACCCGTCGGGCGTTCCTCCGGGCGATTCGCGACCTCACCAAGCTCTACGAGCGGGAGCCCGCCGTGGTCGTGTGCGACGCCCACCCCGACTACGCCTCCACCCAGCACGCCCGAACGCTCGGGAAGCCCCTCGTCCAGGTCCAGCACCACGTGGCCCACGTCTGGAGCTGCGTGGCCGAGCACGACGTCAAGCTCCCGGCGCTGGGGGTCGCATGGGACGGGACGGGCTACGGGCTCGACGGGACCGTCTGGGGCGGCGAGTTTTTCGCCTTGAACGCGAAGGGCCGGGCGGAGCGGATAGCGCATCTTCGGCGCTTCCGGCTGCCGGGGGGCGAGCGGGCCGTGAAAGAGCCGCGCCGGGCGGCGCTGGGCCTCCTGTACGAGCTGCTCGGCGAACGGGCCTTTGAACAAGAACAAAACGTCCCGACGCTGCGGGCGTTCGCCCCCCAGGAGTTGAGCGCCCTGCGGAGGATGCTGGAACGGGGCGTAAACGCGCCTTGGACGTCGAGCGCCGGACGGCTCTTCGACGCCGTGGCCTCGCTGCTGGGCGTCCGCCAGCGGGTGAGCTTCGAGGGCCAGGCCGCGATGGCGTTGGAGTTCCTGGCCGAGGGCGTCGCGGACGCAGCCGGAGCCTATCCCTTTGCTATAATCGAGTCAAGGGGCATAAGCGTGGTGGACTGGGGGCCGCTGGTTCGGGCGATCTTGAACGATCAGCAGCAAGGCGTGCCCGTGGGGCGGATCGCCCGCGGCTTCCACGAGGCGCTGGCGGAGATGATCGTCGGGGTGGCCCGGCGCGTGGGGCTCGAGCGGGTGGTGCTCAGCGGCGGCTGCTTCCAGAACAAGCTCCTTGTGGAGCTAGCGCTTCAGAAGCTGAGGGCCGAGGGCTTTGTGCCCTTCGCCCACGAGCGGGTCCCGCCCAACGACGGCGGGCTGGCGCTGGGACAGATCGCGGCGGCCGTGTGGACGCGCGGGACGGAGGAGATGAGGGAAGGGTGAGCAAGGATGTGCTTGGCCGTGCCCGGCCGGATCGTCGAGATTCAGGATGAGGGACCGCTGACCCGCCGCGGCAAGGTGGACTTCGGCGGCCTCCTCAAGGACGTGAACCTGACCTTGGTGCCCGAGGCCAAGGTGGGCGACTACGTGATGGTCCACGTGGGGATCGCCATCAGCGTCGTGGACGAGCAGGAGGCGCAGCGGGTCTTTGAGTTCCTGCGGCAGACGGCCCCCGACGAGCTGGAGGAGCTGGAACACGAGCCGGGTTGACGCTTTCGGAAGAAGGGGCTAGGCTGGGTCGACGGACGAGGATGGCTTGGACGGATCGCATCGCGGAGGCGGTCAAGCAGGCGCTCCTCCCCGAGCTGGAGCGGATCGGGGAG
>JALUUA010000153.1 GCA_027021605.1 Candidatus Bipolaricaulota bacterium
AGCCTCGAGGGCGACCTCCGTAGAGGCCGAGGCGCGCGCCTTGGCCAATTTGATTTTCTCCTCCACCCGCTGCAGGGTGAGGTCGACGTCCCCGAAGTCCCCCTCGAGCCCGGAGAGGGCGCTCGTGATGCGCTGCTCGGCCTGGGCGAGCCGCCACTCGCTCTTCAGTTCTTCTTTCCGGCGGCGAAGCTCCTCCAGCTTGGCCACCAGGTCGATGCGCTTCTCCTTCATCGCGTTGATGCGCACCTCGGCCTTGCTGAGCGCCTCTTCCACCTCGTGGAGCCGCTCCTCCAGCCGGGCCTTCTCGCCCAGGAGCGCGACCGCCTGGCGGTTGTACTGCTTGATTTGGGCCTCATCCCCGCCCTCGCGCTCGAGCTGCAGGGCTTTCAGCCGAAAGAGCTTGGCCCGCTCGTGGATCTTCCGGATCTTCTTCTTGAGGTCCTCGATCTCGCCGCGGATGAGGTTGCGGTGGGCGATCGCGTCCCGCACGGCGCGGTCGATGCGCTTGCGCTCCTTGAGGAGCTGGTCGAAGTGGTACTCCAGCAGCTGCTCGGGGTTCTCGAAGCGATCCAAGGCCGCGTGGGCCTTCGCCTTCAAAAGCTCCCGAAAACGACTGAAAATCCCCATCTCGCCTCCCCTTCCTTCCTAGGTCCTCTCGGCCGGGTGGCTCTCGGAGGAGAGTCTAGCACGACCGGAAGGCCGTTGACAAGCGCCCAAGGAGCCCGTAGAATCCCGCCCAGGAGGCCGGCCCGGCATGATCTGGAATCTGCCCAACGCGATCACGCTCTCGCGCATCTTCTTGATGCCCCTCTTCCTGTTCTTTTTGCTCTATCGCCCCATCCCCTACGGCGAGCTGATCGCGCTGGGGGTGTTCGGGTTTGCCGCGCTCACGGACGCCGTCGACGGCTGGGTGGCCCGCCGGAGACAACAGATCACCGACTTCGGGAAGTTCGCCGACCCCATTGCCGATAAGCTCCTGGTGATGGCCGCGCTGCTGGCGTTCGTGGGGCTGGGGGAGATCTGGGCCGTCTGGGTGGTCATCCTCCTGAGCCGTGAGATACTCGTAATGGGCCTTCGGATCTGGGCGATCGCCCAGAACGTGGTCATCGCCGCCAGCTGGCTGGCCAAGCTCAAGACCCTCTCCCACATCCTCCTGATCGTGGTGCTTTTGGGGAACCACTACTGGAACTGGGGGGTCGTGGGCTACGAGGTCAAGCTGGGCTTCATCGGCCTGGCGGTCGCCCTCTCCGTGATCTCGGGGGTCGAGTACTTCTACAAGGGACGGGCGCTCTTCCGCCCGCCCGCTTAGTTTTAATAGGGCACCAAGCCCGCGGGGGCACAATAAGAGGCGTGGACGTTGTAGGCGTCCAGCGCGCTGTGGACGCCCCAGGCCAGATAGATCAAAGGCGAGGCGATGGCGAGCACCGTGGCCGTAAAGGGCGAGACGGTGCTGATGAGGATGGCCCCCACCTGCAGGGCCACGGGGAGGGCCAGGCCCACGGTCAAGTGCAGAAACCCCTTGCCGTCCTCGCCGTTTAGGAACTGCCCCAGACCCGGGACGAGGAACGAGGCCGCCCCCACCAGGATGGGGTCCGTCTTCACCCGGCACTTGGGGACCTGCATCCCCACCCCTGCCCCCACACCGGCCGCCCGGGCCTCCTCCCCCAAGCCCCCGACGATGAGCAGCGCGAGCGCTACCGCTACCACGAGCAACGGAGAAAACAACGGTCGCATCACGGCTAGCCCCTCCTTCCAAGCTCCCTCTCGTTCTTCCGTTCGATGAAGGCTCACGTGGGGCCCATTGTGGCCCGGCACGAGCGCCTCCGTCAAGTTGCGCTCTCGGTGAGCTCCCGCAGGACCCGCTCGTGAACCTCCAAGTCCCGAGGGCTGTAGAGCACGAAGCGCACGCGCTTTACGTGCTTGAGGGTGGGTGCCGTCTCCATCACGGTGCGCAGGGCCACCCGGGCGGCTTCCTCCACGGGGTAGCCGAACGCCCCCGTGGAGATCGCGGGGAACGCGACGGACTCCAGCCCCTTCTCCTCGGCGAGTCGAAGGGCGTTGCGATAACAGTTCGCAAGCAGTTCCTCCTCGGGGCGGTCGATCCCGTAGCGGGGGCCCAAACAGTGGATGACGTAGCGGTTCGGGAGGTTGTACGCGCCGGTGATCACGGCCTCGCCGGGGCGGATCGGCGCGTACTTGCGGCACTCCTGGGCGAGCTGCGGCCCCGCGGCCCGGTGGATGGCGCCCGCCACCCCGCCCCCCGGGAGCAGTTGGGCGTTGGCGGCGTTCACCACCGCGTCGATCCCCTCTTGCTTCGTGATGTCCCCCTGAACCAGCTCGATCTCCACGCCCGAGACGTTCCCCTTCATCGCGATCGCAGGGATCATAACCCCTTTTGAGGGCCTGTCAAGGACGGATGAG
>JALUUA010000154.1 GCA_027021605.1 Candidatus Bipolaricaulota bacterium
GATCGCCCTCAAGCAGAGCGGGGACGGCGTGGTGGAACACTGCCGCATTGTCCTGGGCGGGGTGGGCTCCTCCCCCCAAGAGATGGCGGACGCCCAAAAGCTCTTAGAGGGCGAGAGGCCCACGCCCGAGCTGTTGGATGAAGTGGCCGAGGCCGTCTACAAGCCTGCCCGCCCCTTGGACAACACGGACTATCATCTCTTTTACCGCAAGCGCATGGCGGCCGTCTATGTAAAACGCGCGCTCCAAGAGCTTCTGGCCCTGTGAAAACGATGCGCGAGCGGGAGGCGATCCTACAGCGCATCCGGGAGCTGGCGGAAACGGGCGAGGGGGCCGCGCTGGCCACCGTGATCGCCACCTCCGGGTCCACGTATCGTCGTCCCGGGGCGCGGATGCTCGTCACCCAAGGAGAATCCGTCGGAGCCGTCAGCGCCGGGTGCTTGGAAGAGGAAGTTCGCGCCGTGGGGCTTCGGGTCCTCCAAAAGGGAAAGCCCGAGCGGCTGCGCTTCGACACCACGGAGGAGATGGACAAGGTCGCGGGGACGGGGCTCGGCTGCCGCGGCACGATCGACGTCTTCGTCGAGCCCCTCACGCCGGAGCGGGCGCAGCTCTACATCGCCCTGCAGGAGGCCCTTGCGGAGGATCGCGCCTGCACCCTCGGGATGGAGATCCCGGGGGGCCGCCGGGTTCTCCTCGCCGACGGCGACCCCCCCCTTGGGGAACTCGACGAACCCCCGCTGCGGGAGCGAATCGCATCCGTGGGGGAGCGGCTCTCCCCGCGCCGTCCGACGGCCCTGCTGCCGCACGCGGGACGGGAGATCTACGTAGAGCGGGTCGAGCCGCCCCTCAAGCTGGTGGTCTTCGGCGCAGGGTACGACGCGCAGCCCTTGGTGAAGCTCGCAAAAGAACTGGGCTTTCGGGTCACGGTTGCGGACCCGCGCCCGCAGTATCTCACAAAGGAGCGCTTCCCCGAGGCCGATCGCCTGGTGCCGGCCCATCCCTCGGAGGCCCCCGAGAAGGTCGAGGTGGACGGGCGGACGTTCCTCGTGATTTTGACCCACAACTACCTCCAGGACCTCGAGCTGCTGGGATGGGCCTTGGGGACGGAGGCACCGTACATAGGCCAGATCGGCCCGCGGGCGCGCACGGAGGAGCTTCTGGCCGACCTCGAGCGCGAGCGGGGCCCCCTCCCTCCCGGAGCCCGGGAGAAGCTCTACGGGCCCGTGGGGCTCGACGTGGGCGCGGAGACGCCCGAGGAGATCGCGCTTAGCGTGCTTAGCGAGATCTTGGCCGTGAAGAACGGACGGCCGGGGAGGTCCCTGAGGGAGAGCCGGGGGCCGATCCATCCCCCGATCCATCCCCAAGGTCAAGGTCCTTAGGGTCAAGGCCCGGGGAGCGCCACGGGAACCGAGAAGCCCACGCTTAGGACCGGGTAGAACCACGGGGGAAGAACGCTCATGGCGAGAAATCCCTGGATCGGGAGGCCCGACAGGAACCGGCTCCCCGGAAGGGGGATCGTCGCGAGCAGCGAGAGCTTGCGGTAGATCCGATTCCAGGTCCCGCGATCCCAGCCGTAGGGGTCCCGCCAGCGGAGCCAGCCGAGCCCCACCTCCAGGGTGAGGGTCCCGCCTCCCTCCAGGGCAAACCGCCCTCGGGCGGCCATCCCCAGCAGGAGGACCTCATCGTCGCCGTCCTGCTCCCGAACCCAGCTTCCCTCCACCACCAGGGCCACGATGCCCTCCGCGTCGGGGAGCACCTCCAGCTGCGCGCTGAGGCCCCAGAAGGCAAAGCGGTTCAGAAACCAAGCCGACTCGAGCCCCCATCCCAAGCGGAAGCGGGCCCCCTCGCCCGGCGGCGGGGAGGCGACCCCCGAAGCCGATGCGGCGGTCCCCGCAAGGAGCGTCCCCAGGGCTATTCCCAGGGCTATCCCCGGGGCAATCCAAGCTCGGGGCACGGGCGACGGTAGCACCGGCCCGCACCCCCTAGCGCAGCACGACGAGCTTCCGAACGACCTTGTGCTTTTGCCCTCCGGGTCCCTCCACGGTGATCGTGAAGAGGTAGACCCCGTTGGCCACGGGCCGACCGCGGCGGTCGCGCAGGTCCCAGAGGAGCTGTTGCCGTTGGGCTTGGGAGCCCCAAGCGGTGGACGCGATCGCGAAGACCTCGCGCCCGGCCAGGTCGAAGACCCGAAGCCCGACCCTCGCGCCCCCGCCGAGCCCCTGCAGCTGCAGCCGGAAGAGTACCCCCCGTTGATCCCGTAGGATCCGCACCTCCAGCCTCGGGGGAGGGGCGGAAGGGGAGTAAGGGAAGGAGGACGGCGATCCTTCCGCCCCGATCCGGTGGGTGAGCACGACGGGATCGTGGAGG
>JALUUA010000155.1 GCA_027021605.1 Candidatus Bipolaricaulota bacterium
GTCTACCGAGATGCCCAACAGGGCATGGGTGAGCACCGCGGGGAGGGTCTCCGGGTCGAGCCTCGTGTCGCAGGTAGCGGGGATCGGCTCGTCCTCCCGCCAGGCGCGCAGGGCTCGGGCCAGCTGCTCGGGGGTGATCTCCTCCCCTCCCCGCAGGTCGACGAAGCCCGTCTCCGGGTCCCAATGGGCGACGGCGACCGCGGGGCTCAGGCACGAGACCACCGCGATGTCCGACTCCCCGCCCACGGGGAGGGTGTACTCGGGCGAGACGCTGGTGACGTCGCCCTCGATGCGGAACGGGCGGGGGAGCGTCCCGCCCAGCTCCTCCGCGGCGGGGACCCGCACGTCGTAGACGATCGTCTTGGTGGTGCCGCGCTTGAGGAGCGTGGGGAAGAGCCACTGGCCGCGGCCCGGGAGCGGCTTGAAGATGGCCCCGTCCAACCGGACGGGCTCGATCGTCCACCCCAGGGGGAGGCGCTCCTCCAACCCCAGCCCGTTGCTCGGCACCTCCACGCGGATCTCGACCGTGACGCGAAAGACGTCCCCGGGGCGCGCCTCGGGCGTGGAGATCTCCCGCGTGACGAGCGCCCGCTCCGCGATCACCTCCAGGGGCTTCGTGGCCGCGGCCGTCCGGCCCGCGGCGTCCGTGATCCGCAGGGTCACGGCGAACGTCCCGGGTTCGTCGTAGACGTACGTGACGGTGGGCTCTCGGGTGGCCCGGTCGAAGATGCCGTCGCCGTCGAAGTCCCACTCGTACTGCACAATGTCGGCTTGGAACACTTGGGAGGGCCGGGCGTCGAAGAGCACGGGGACGCCCACGCGCGCGGGCTCGGGCGAGATCACGAACGCCGCGCGCAGCTCCCCCGGGGTGGGAGTCGGGGTCGGGCGGGCGGCTCCCTTCCCCACGATCAGGGTGAGCGGTTCCTCCAGGCTTGCGAGGGGGACGCGCTCGACGCCGATCGCCGGGTCGTTGATGGTCAGCAGCTTCCACTGCTGAATCCCGAGGGCCTCCTCCAGGGTGACGGTCAGCGTAAAGGAGCCCTCCAGGTCGTTGATCACGAGGCCGTCCGTGTGCTTGCTCGTCCAGCGCCAGACGAACTCCCCGGTCGGCGGGCGAAAGGCGTACTCGTCGTTCGGGTCGTCCCGGAGGGTGAGGGTGGCCGAGGGCGGGAGCCCCTCGATGCGCATCCGCACCCGCCCCCCGGGTCCGGCGTTCGGCGCGTTGTGGATCACGATCAGCGCCAGCTTCCCCGTGGTCGTGTCCCGGTAGAAGAAGAGCAAGGTCACCCGCGGAAGCTCGATCCCGATCGGGGTGCGCGACTGGTAGTCCACCCGGGAGTAGTTGTAGAACTCCTCGGCGGGCACGCTCCCCAGCACGGGCGTAATCGCCTTCTGAAAGTCCCCCTGCCGGGCCAGGATCGGGACCTCCGCTTGGGCCCATGCGGTTCCCGTCCCCAGCAGTCCGATCGCGATGAGACTTATGATCATTACAGCGCCGACCGCACCGAGCCCGGTCCGCGCCCGCTCCGCTCGTCTCCCTCGTATCATGGCGCTGTTCACCCTATGCCCCCTTTCCCCCCTTGCCTAGGACGTCCGTCCCCCGGGCCGGGGCGTCTTGGCCCCCTCAGGAAAGCCCCCGCAGGGCCTCGCGGATCTCGTCGAAGTCGGGCATCTTGCCCGGATCGTCGCTCACCCAGCGGTAGCGGACCACCCCGTCGCGATCGAGCACGAAGACGCTCCGCTTGCTGACCCCCCGCAGGCCCATCAGCTCCTCGTGGAGCACGCCGTACGCCCGGCTGACCTCCTTGTTGAAGTCGCTGAGCAGCGGGATCTTGAGGTCGTGGGCCTTGATGAAGGCGTTGAGCGCGAAGGGGCTGTCGACGCTGATCCCGTACACGTCCGCGCCCAGTTCGCTGAAGGCGTTCAGCTGATCGCTGAAGGTGCACATCTCCTGGGTGCACACGGACGTAAAGGCCAACGGGAAGAAGGCGAGCACGAGGTTCTTCCCCCTGTGCTCGCTTAGGGTAAATTGCCCGACCCGCTCGCCGTCGCAGAGCGGCAGGGTGAAGTCCGGGGCCTTCTCTCCCACTTGGGGCATCTCGATCGCCTCCCTTTGAAGATCTCTGCCGGCAGCACACGGGCGCATTGTAATCGAGGCCCTAAGGGCTGCCAAGTGAGGGGAACGGGAGCGGGAACGGAAGAACGGAAGGAGCCATACGGGGCCGGGGTAGCCTCGAAGGGCGATCCCTTAGGCGACGAAGCGGGGTTCCGGCCTGCGGGCTTGGACGCGGTTTTGCTCGTCGACGTAGACGATGCGGGGGCTGTAATTGGGAAGCTCGTGCTCCTCGAGCTGG
>JALUUA010000156.1 GCA_027021605.1 Candidatus Bipolaricaulota bacterium
GAGAACATGTTCAAAGTGGACGTCGAGGGGCAGGAGTACTTCGTCAAGCCCATGAACTGCCCCTTCCACATCATGATCTACAAGTCGAAGACCCGATCCTACCGGGAGCTGCCCCTCAAGCTGGCCGAGTACGGCACCGTCTACCGCAACGAGCGGAGCGGGGTGCTCCACGGGCTCTTGCGGGTGCGCATGATCACCCAGGACGACGCGCACATCTTCTGCGCCCCCGAGCAGGCGGAGGACGTCGTCGCGGAGGTCGTGGAGCTCGCGTTCTACATCCTGGGTGCGCTGGGCTTTAAGGACTACGAGATCTACCTCTCCGTGCGGGACCCCGAGAACTTGAGCAAGTATGCGGGCACCGACGAGGACTGGCGGCGGGCTGAGGCAGCCCTGGAAGCCGTCCTCAACGAGAAGGAGCTGCCCTATCGCCGCATGGAGGGGGAGGCCCAGTTCTACGGCCCCAAGATCGACGTCCACGCCCGCGACGCCATCGGGCGGCTGTGGCAGCTTACGACGGTGCAGTTCGACTTCGTGCTCCCGGAGCGGTTCGACTGCACCTACATCGCCGAGGACGGGCGGGAGCACCGCCCCTACATCATCCACCGGGCCATCTTGGGCTCTTTGGAGCGCTTCTTCGGCATCTTGATCGAGCACTACGCCGGGGCGTTCCCGCTGTGGCTGGCCCCCGTTCAGGTCGTGGTCCTCCCCATCGCGGATCGGCACTTAGATTACGCGGCGAAGGTGCTCACAAAGCTCCAGGAGGCGGGCATCCGGGCGGAGCTGAGCTACTCCCAGCACAAGACGTTGAGCTATCGGGTGCGGGACGCCCAGATGCGGAAGGTCCCGTACATGCTCGTGGTGGGCGATCGCGAGGCGGAGGAGGACACGGTAGCCGTGCGCCTGCGCACCGAAGAGGATCTGGGTCCGCAGCCCTTGGACGAGCTGATCGAGACGCTCCAGCAGAAGATCGCCGAGCGGGCGGAGCTTTAGTCTAAAAACACTGCTGCTCTTGAAGGCGCCAAGTCCACTCCCGCTGCGGGCCGAGCCGTAAGCGAAAGGCGGGTGGGACCTCCCGCAGGAGGGGGCCTACCAAGCGTGTTTCCCCAGCCTCAGTTTCGTAGAGGCCCACACACAGGGGAGCTCCTTTCAAGGATGGGGAGAGTGTGTCGAGTAGACGCTGCAGCTCCAAACGGAGGGAGGCTGCGTTCAGCGGGGAGAGGCGACCGACTCGTTCCCACCCGTCGAGCAGAAAGACGAAGGCATTCAACGCACCGATCGCTTCCTCGAGACGACCTTCTTGAAAGGCCTGCTGGGCCTCTTTTACCATGAAAGCGTCAAGCCCATAGGCTTGTATGACCTGAATGTACTCCTGCCACTGAGCATCCATGTGGGGAATTGTCTCAAACGGCTCCTCTTCTCTTAGGAGGAAAGGCTTTGTAGAGCAGTGAAGGAGGGTGTTCGAGATCAGGAGCAGCGCGGTAAGGGCGAAGGCAGCAGCTATAATCCAAAAAAGCTCGAGCTTCATTGCAACCTTAGATCTCTACGGCGACGTTTCCAAAGAGGAGGGAGCCCTCTTCAGCGATGAAAAGGGTGCTCTGAGGGCCGAAGATCCTCGCATGCTCCCCTTCGGGGTTGAAGTCTACCGTCAGCTGAGCAGCATCCCCGACCACCGGGCCCGGTGCTCCGCGATCGACCGCACTTAAAGTGAAACGAACCGGCTCTTCAAAGCGCCGGAGCTCCCCTTCCAGGGGCAGGACGAGCACTGACCGTCCCTCCCCTACGAGTTGAGCCCGTCGGCTTCCGTCGGGTGCGGCTTCTGCCGTTACTGAGAAGATCTCCACGCTCTGGATGCCCAGAAAGAACCGAAAGAGACCCACTTCGATAGGACCTAGTTCTGTCGCGGGCAGCACGAACGGCGCATCCGGGTTTGTCGCGATCTTCCAGAACAGGAACGTCTCATCGAAGCCGAGGTCGGCCAGAAGGAACGTTTGAGGGGAGACGGGGTTGCCGAAGGGATCGCGAGCACCGGGCAGCGTGGGAAAGGGACCCACCAGGTGAGCCCCGGCTCCGCTCACGCGTCGAGGGGAGGAGCCCTGCTCTAGGGCTCCTCCCCTCCTCGCCCAAGCCTCGGTCAACACAAGAGGTGCTATGCTCGCAAGCCTCTTAAGAAAAGTGCGTCGACTAAACATCGTCTCCTCTCCTCCTAAGGGCAGGGGACGGGCTTGCACTTGGCATAGTGCGCCCTTCAGGAATGGGTAGACCTATGCGTTCACCAAAGCCGTATCCTCGCAGAGAGGCCGCGCCCGATGCCCGTTCCACCACTCCGCATACCCGTAGACCGC
>JALUUA010000157.1 GCA_027021605.1 Candidatus Bipolaricaulota bacterium
CCCGGTAGGCTCTTGCAAAACCCGCGAAATGCCCCTATAATGCCCCTCGAGGTGCGACCCTGAATGGATCCTTTCATAGGATTCGTACTGGTTGGTCTGCTGACGCTGTGCGCCGGACTCCTCTCCAGCCTTGAGACGCTGTTGGCTTCCGCCGGGAAGCTGGGCGTATCCCTTCTCTTTCAGAACGATTCCCGAGCGCGGAGGTTTTTGGAGGCGTACCGCCGGGAGCCCCGCCGCCTGGTGGGGGCTATTGGGCTCCTGGCAGATCTGTTACTGGCCGCCGCGGGGGCCCTTACGGCGGGCACGGTCTGGGTCCTCACGGCCCCCTACGGGTGGGGCTGGGAGGTGAGGGCCCTGCTGGCCGTCGGGGTCGTGGCGCCGTTCGTGCTCGCCTTCGGGGGGATCTTCCCCCGGGTCGTGGAGCGGCGGGCGCTGGGGTTGGGGATCGGCGGCTGGCTGAGAAGGCTCGTCCCCTTAATCTACTGGGCCGTCCTGCCCCTGCTGCCGCTGGCGGCGGCCGCCGAGGAGCTGGGCCGCGGGCTGCGCCGGGTCTTCCGCCTGCGCTTCGACGCGGCGATGGAGCCCGCCTCCCGCGAGGAGCAAATCGAGGCGCTGCTCGAAGCCGCCGCGGCGTACGGCCTCCTCGACGAGGAGGAGGAGCGGATGATCCGGCGGATCTTTGCCTACGACGATCGGACGGCCCGCCAGGTGATGGTCCCCCGCCCCGAGGTGGTGATGATCGCCGTGGAGACGCCCATCAGCGAGGTGCGCGAGATCATCGCCCGGGAGGGCCACTCGCGCTACCCCGTCTACGAGGGGACCCGGGACAACGTGATCGGCATTCTGCACGCCAAGGACCTCCTGCGCTTCGGCTACGAGGAGAAGCGCCGCCTCGACGAGTTGCGCCGGGAGCTGCAGGAGGAGTTCCCCGAAAGGCTTCAGGAGGCGGAGCGGCGGGCCCGACAGCGGGGCTTGGAACCCGAGGAGGACCCCGCCTACCGGGCGATCCTCCGGGAGCGCGAGCGCCTGGAGGAGGAGATGCGGGAGCTGCGCGAGCGGCTCAAGCGGGTGACCCTGCGGGACTTGATTCGCCCGCCCTTCTTTACGCCCACCATCAAGCCGATCGGGGACCTCTTACGGGAGTTCCAGCGCACCAAGCAGCACATGGCGGTCGTGGTGGACGAGTTCGGCTCGGTGGCGGGGATCGTCACCCTCGAGGACATCTTGGAGGAGATCGTGGGCGAGATCAGCGACGAGTACGACCAGCCGGAGCGGCCGATCCGTCGCCTCTCGCCGAGGGAGTATTTGGTGGACGGCGACGCGGAGCTCTCCTTGATCAACGAGGAGCTGGGCTTGAACCTGCCCACGAACGGGGCGGTCACCATCGGGGGGTTGATCACCCAGCAGTTGGAGGAGATCCCGCGGCCGGGGCGGACGCTCACCCTGGATGGGGTGACGATCACCGTGGAGAGCGCCACGGCCCGCGAGGTGCTCCAGGTCCGCCTGCGGCTGCCGGAGCCGGTGGGCTCCGCCGCCCCTTCGTCCTCCGACGCCGGAGAGGCCGCCTGAGCTGCTTTGATTTTCCTTGCCATTCCATTCCCCTTCTATTCCCGATCCCTACAGAGGGGGCCGGTAACCCGCGCTGCTCCGGCATCTGGTTACCTTGTGTGCCCCGCCTGTGCTTGACCGCCCTAGCCCTCGTTTTCTACAATCCATACGTCCATTCCTTCTTTGGGGCCCGTGATTCACGCTCATCTCTCGTTCTCGAACTCAAGTGCACACAGTACGACATAGCAAGCAGGGAGGAGGGATGCAGAGATGGCGTACGTCACGAAGAAGGAACTCATCGAGAAGATCAACCCCCTGATCGACGACCTCATGGACTACCACGAGGAGCTAGAGGGGCTTCTGGAGGAGATGGACTACGAGACGTTCGACGACGTCGTCGGGCGCCTGGGACGCACCCTCCACGACCTTAAAGAAGCCGTCGAGGAGGCAGAAGATTAATTACCAGCGGGGGGGAGCGTACAAGCTTCGGCCCGCGCTCCCGATCTCCTCGTTAAACCGCATAAACGCCTCCTTCACCGCCCTTTGAATTTCGCGGCCCACGGCACGCGGGTCGAAGGCTTTCTTGTCGGGGGTCCAACTGTCCGAGGACTCGAACGTCTCCGGGTCGAACTCCACGCCCTCGGGGGGGACGATCCCCTCGTGGTGCTGGCGATAGAAGTCATAGGCCGTGCGGGTGTACAAGTACTGATAGAACGTGTCCCGGTTGATC
Organism: Candidatus Bipolaricaulota bacterium; assembly: GCA_027021605.1. Taxonomy (GTDB): domain Bacteria; phylum Bipolaricaulota; class Bipolaricaulia; order RBG-16-55-9; family RBG-16-55-9; genus JALUUA01. The sequence goes on from JALUUA010000157.1 coordinate 2,279, forward strand.
TTGCAGACCCCGCAACGGATCAGCTCCCGCAGCTGC
>JALUUA010000158.1 GCA_027021605.1 Candidatus Bipolaricaulota bacterium
CGGGGTCACCCCCAAGATCCCGAGGGCCGCGGCCCCGTCCAGGGCTTCCCCCACGAGCTGTGGAAGCCCCTCGAACGCGAGCGTGAGCCACAGCCCGACGGCCAGGGCCAGCCAGGGCAGCTCCCTTGTAAGAGCTCTTTGAGCACCTTGGGACAGGAACACCACGAGCAGGGCGCTCAGCACGAGCAGCTTAGACGCTACGGGCGCCCAAGCCGCGGGGAGCCCCGGCATCCCTAACAGCTCGGGAAGTCCGATGCCGGCGAGCCCCCCCAGGCTCAGCAGAAGGAGCATCCACGTTCCCTCCCGCTCGAGGGCCTCGGCGGCGCGGCCCGCCCGGATTCCCTCGTAAAGCTCAAGTGCATGCCCTAAAAGCACCTGCACGAACCCGACGGCGAGGGCAAACCCCAGGAACGCGATCAAGCCCTCGGAGCCGCTGAGATCGATGACTTTCATCGCCCCGAGGGCGGGCACAAGTTGGGCCAACTCCGGCCCGAACCAGCTCCCCACAAGCGCCCCGGCGACGACGGCGACGCCGCCCCCGGTGATCAACAAATTCGCGAACCGGTGGAAGGACTCGCCCCGGAATCTGCGCTTCAGCAGAGCGAAGATCGCCATGAGCGAAAGCCCATACCCCGCGTCGCTCAAAGCCACCCCGAAGAAGAGCGCGAAGAACGGCATCACCACGGGACTGGGGTCGAGCTCCCGAGGCCGCGGGAGCCCGAAGAGCCGCACGACGGCCTCCGCGGGCTTCGCCCACGGGGGGTTCTCCAGCACCACGGGCGGCTCCTCCTCCGGGTCCGGCGGGATCTTTTCGATGAAGATCTCCTCCCCCAGGGCTCGAAGTTCCCTCTGCAAAGCGGGGAAGTCGCGCTCGCGGACCCAGCCCTCCAGCACGAAGGTGTGCGGGCTGCCCGCCAGGCGGTTCTGGGCCTCGCGCCTGCGAAGCTCGTTGAGCCAGTAGTCATATAACGCTTCCAGCTTGGGCCGGTGAACGACGAGAGACCGTAGGCGCTCTACGATCTCGCTCTGTTCTCGATCCAGCTGCTCCCTCTCCCGGTCGATCTCCCGGAGGATCTCGCGCGGCAGGCCGCGCAGCTTCCCCGGGAGCGCTGCGCTCAGGAGCGGGAGCTCCTCGAAGCCGTGCCCCCGGGCGCACGCGAGGAACTCCTCCTTAAAACGGGTGGGGAGGAAGACACAAACGCATCGTTTGCCCTCTTGGGTGCCGCCGAGGTGAAACGCGACGGCCCCCTCAAGCGCCCTCTCGCATTCCGAGCGAAGCGCCTCCAGCGCGTCCTCGGGCACCCGGCCCATCGCGCAGGCGACATGGGGCCCGGAGCGGAGCTCCTCCACCGGGATGTTTAGGGGTTCCCAAGGGGCCAGCTCCTCCCGGAGGCTTTGGAGGCGCTTCGTCTCCGCCCGCAGTCGGGAGAGCTCGGCCTCCAGCGAGCGGGCTTGCTCATAGACGCCCTCCAGGGGAAGGGTCTCCGCCAGGTGCTCCCACTCCTCCTCCGAGATGGCGGGCTTTTGCAGCGCGAAGCCCGCGAGAAACCCCTTGCGCTCCTCGGAGAAGCGCTCGAGTAGCTCCAGCACACATTGGGTTTTCGCGAGGGCTTCTTGAGCCTCGTCAAGGGGGATCTCCTTCGGTTGCCAGTCGGGGGGCTTCTCCCGGACGTCCGCGAGCTGGAGGACGCCCAGCTGCTGCAGCCGTTCGATCACCGCCTCCCGGAGCGCGTCGTGCCCCAGGAGGCGGACCTTGCTCATTCGGGCTCGTCCCATGGGAAGGGGAACACCCTCTTCAGCACGAACTCCACGGTGTCCTCGAAGTTCTCCTCGGCAAGGGCCTCTACGGCGGTCGCTTCCGCCTCCCCGCGGCGCTCGATCTCCCGCGCCTCCGCGCGCGCCCCCCGCAGGGCCTCCTCGACGAGGCGCTCCGCTTCCTCCTGGGCTTCCCTGCGCGCTCGGGCGGAGCGCTTGCGGGCCTCGTAGCGGGCTTTCTCGAGGAGTTCCGCAGCCTTCTCGGTAGCTTCGGCGCGCAGCCGCTCCGCCCGGGCTTCGGCCTCGCGGATCCGCGCGATCCCGCCCCCCGCTTCTTCCGGTTCCCGCAGGCTCCTCCGCTGCGCGTCCATTTCCCCCTGGAGACGCTACCACGCTCCTTGCTCCCCCGCTATGATCTGCATCAGCCGGGAGCCCGGCAAAGATCAGGGGAAGGGGGGAGCCCCGTGTTGAACCCGGGGTGGGGAGGGAGTAGACTTCGGGCGACATGATTCGCGAGGTCCTGGCCATCTTCGGCTCCAAGTGGATCGTGGGGGGGCTGCTCACCTTTGCGCTGGCGGGGCTGATCCTCACCCTCACTATGCCGACCCTCCTGCCCCCGACGCAGTTCTTCGGGGGCGTCTGGTACACCCGACTCCTTTGGATGCTCTTGGGGCTCAGTTTGATTTCTCTGGGAGCCCGCGCCCTCCCCGGGGCCGTGCGCGTCGTGCGCGCCCGGGGGCTCTCCGGGGCAATCTACCAATTTCTCACGTCGATCCGCCTTGCGGTCGTGCTGATCGCGCTCTTGACCCTGCTGGGCCTGCTGAGCACGCTCGTCCCCCAGCTGGCGCTCAACCGCCGGATCGACTTGGTCGCCCGCTTCGGCGCGGAGAACTTCGAGGTCCTCGAGCGCCTCGGGTTCTTCACCATCTTCAGCACCTGGTACAGCTACGCAATCGTGGGGCTGTTCGTGCTCAACCTGGGGGCGTGCACGCTCAAGCGGCTGCGGGCCTCCGTGCGCTATGCCCGCACCCCCATGACCCCCAAGCGCCCCGACGCCCTGCGGCGGATGCCCCAACACGCGGAGCTCGTGCTGCGCGCCGGGGACCCCGCCTCCCTTCGCGAGCACGTCCTGCGGGTGCTGCGCCGCAGGCGCTTTCGCGTTCGCGAGCAGGGGGACCAAATCCTGGCCGAGAAGTGGCGCTCGGAGCGCTTCGCCATCGACGTCTTCCACATCAGCCTCCTGGCGGCGATCGCCGGGCTGCTGATCACCAACCTCTTCGGGTACAACTACCTCACGATCGAGTACGAGGGGAGCGTCTTCACCGTGCCGGGGCGCGACTTCCAGGTGCGGGTGGACGAGTTCTGGAGCGAGAACTACCCCGGCACCGAGCGCGTGATGGACTGGAAGACCCGCCTTACGATCCTCGAGGACGGGCGCGAGGTGGAGACGGCCACCATCGAGGTGAACCACCCCTTCACGTATCAGGGGATCAGCTTCTACCAGGCGGCCATGGGGGAGGATTGGCTCGGCGGGGCGCGCGTGGCGGTCCGGGTGGTCCGCTCCGAGGACGGGACCGACCTCGGCGAGTACAAGGCCACCGTGGGCGAGAGCTTCGTGATCCCCGAGGAGGGGGTGCGGGTCCGGTTTGGGGCCTTCCTGCCCGACTTCGCCCTGGCGAACAACATCCCCTACAGCAGGACGCTCCGCCTGCTCAACCCCGCGGCCTACTTCGAGGTCTACGACCTCGAGAGCGGCGAGCTCCTCTTCCGCACCTGGACCTTCAGCCGCCAACCCGAGATCCAGTTCTTCCTCGAGGCCCCCTATCGCTTCTTCCTGGAGGGGATGACCGCGCCGGAGTTCACGGGGATCGAGGTGAGCTGGGACCCCGGCCTGCCCGTGGCCTACGGGGCCTTTGCGCTCATGACCCTGATGACCCTGGCCTACGTCTTCCTGCGGCATCAGATGATCTGGGTCCACGTGGACGGAGAGGGGAGAAGGGTCCTGGTGGGCGGCCGCGCCCGCAAGGGGGACTTCTCGGAGGCGTTCGGACGGATTGTCCAAGAGATCCGGGCCTACCCCGGCCTCTCGGATCCCGAGCGACCCGCGGCGGGGTGGGACCTTCGGGAGGAGCCGAAGCCCGGGTCGGAGCCCGAGCCGGTCGCCGCGGAGAGCGCGGGCTCCGACGCGGGCAGAGGCGACCCTAGATAACCTAGAAACGAATAGCGATTAGGCGAACAACCCTGCGAAACCCGTAAGGGCAAGTAAGCAAGCAAGTAAGAATGATAAGGAGGAGGCCACGATGAGCCAGCTGAGCGACAGCACGTTCTACTTCTTCCTGAGCACCCCGGCGTACTTCCTGGCGATGTTCTTCTATCTTTTGACGATCGCGTTCCCGAATCGACCCCGCCCGCGCGCGGGGACGGGAACCCGCGAGGCGTTGGGGATTGCGGCGGCCCCCGTGTCCGCGGCGCTGCCGCGCCCGCGGGCTGAGGGCCTCTCCTGGTACGCCCTGGCCCGGGCCGCGACCGGGTTGGGGGTGCTCCTCTCGACGGTGGGGATCGTCCTGCGCACCTTCGAGCTGGGGCACGCCTCGAACTGGGCGCTTACGGTCTTTCTGCCCGTCACCACCACCTACGAGACGCTCACCTTCATGGCTTGGATCATCCCCCTGGCCTATTTGTTCTTGGAGCGGCGCTACCGCTTCCCCGGCGTGGGGGCGATCGTGACCGGCATCGCCTTCACCATGCTGGCGGCAGCCGCCTCCCCGGTGATCGCGCCGCGGGCCGTCGCCCCCGTGGTGCCCGCGCTCCAGAGCTACTGGCTCGTGATCCACGTCATCTTCCTGATGATCGGGATCGCGCTCTTCACCACGGGGTTTGGCGCCAGCCTCCTCTACCTCTGGAAGCGCCGCCGGGGCGAGAACCCCGAGCTGCTCGCCAAGATCGAGGAGCTGGCCTACAAGGCCAACGCCCTGGGCTTCCCCTTCTACGGGATCGGGGGGCTCATCTTCGGCAGCATCTGGGCCAAGGAAGCCTGGGGCTCCTACTGGGAGTGGGACCCCAAGGAGACGGCTATGTTGATCGCCTGGCTCGCCTACGCCTTCTACCTCCACGCCCGGCTCCTCTTCGGGCCCCGCGACGTGCGCGTGGCTTGGATCTCCATCGGCGCCTATCTGATGGTGCTCTACACCTGGATCGGGATCAACTACTTCGTCGGCGGGCTGCACAGCTTCACTTGATCGAGCTCCCAAGCCAACAAGCCAAAAGGGAAGACGAAGAAAAAGAGAGAAGGGCGGCCCGCAGGCCGCCCTTGGAGGTGAGAGGGTTTGCAACCACTTGGCTCGGAGAGCCAAGCCCAAGGAGGTGATACCGCAGGGAATATAGCCCAAAGGGCATCGTGGATCTGTGATCCGGGGCACAGTGGGGTTGCTCGTATCCTAGCCGGACTCGACGAGCTTTCGGGCGTAGGCGAGGGCCTCCTCGCGGCTGCGAAGCTCCCCGGCGTAGATGCGATCGTAGATCGCCTCCAGCAGCTCCCCGATCCGGGGGCCCGGGGGCACCCCCAGTTCGATGAGGTCGTGGCCGTCGATGAGCTTGCGGGCCTTCGTCAAGCGCTCCAGCTCTTGAAGTTCAACGAGGAGCCGGGGGAGCCGCTCGAGGACGGGGAGCCAGCCCCGGGAGCGCATCGCGCTCGCCTGGCAGTCCGCGATCATGAGCTGCACCAGCTTGGCGAACCCCGGGTATCGCGCCCGCAGGTCCCCCACGGGTTGGGAGGGGTCTTCCCGGGATTTGAGGAAGCGGACCTGCTTGCCCCGGCCCATCTCGGGGAAGTGGCCGATTCGCTGGTGCTCCTGGACCAAGAAGACGACGAGCTCCGTCTCCGCGTTGCTGAGCCGCAGGCGCCTGCAAACTTCTTGAGCCATGCGCGCCCCGATCGCGTCGTGGCCCGCCGCGTTCTCCCCCCGATTCCTCTCTAGAGCCTCCCGCTTCCCGACGTCGTGGAGCAGGAGCGCCAGCTTCACGAGCGGGTCTTCCACGAACGCGTCCGCGACCTCGAGGGCCAGGAGCGTGTGGGTGTAGACGTCGCCCTCGGGGTGGTATTCCTCGGGTTGGGGGACGCCCCGGCAGGCCCGGACCTCGGGCAGGATGAGCTCGAGGAGTCCCAGCTCGTCCAGGAGGCGAACCCCGCGGGCGGAGCGGGGCGTCCTTAAGAGGGCCAACAATTCGTCCCGAACGCGCTCGGCGGAGATCCTTTTTATCCCCCGGCGATGGGCCCGGATCGCTGCTCGGGTCTCGGGGGCGATCTCGGCGTCGAGCTTGCAGGCGAAGCGCACCGCCCGCAGCAACCGCAGATAGTCCTCGCGAAACCGCTCGTCGGGGTCGCCGATGGCGCGGATGACCCGCCTGCGGAGGTCCGCGATGCCCCCCACGAGGTCGATCACAGCACCGTCGGGGCGGGCGGCCAACCCGTTTACGGTGAAATCCCGCCTTCGCACGTCCTGCTCCAGGGAGCGGACGAGCTCCACGCGCCGGGGTCGGCGGCCGTCGTACTCCCCCTCGGTGCGGAAGGTGGCCACTTCATAGAGCCGCCCGTCGGGGGCCTCGATCTTGAGCACCCCGAACGCCTTGCCCACCGTCACGACCTTGCGGTCGGGGAAGAGCTCCCGAATCTCCTCGGGGAACGCGGAGGTGGCGATGTCGACCTCCTCGGGGACCCAATCCTCGTCGCCCGCCCATTGGGCGAGGAGGGCATCCCGCACCACGCCGCCGATGAGGACGGCCTCGTGGCCCGCGTCCGTGAGCGTTTTCAGAATCTCACGGGCAAAGGGGTGATGGGCAAAGATCTTCTCTGTGGGAATCACAAAGGGCGGGTTCGGCGGGGAGCCCATGAGGGGTGGGCGGTGAGGGACTTGAACCCCCGACCTTCTGCACGTCAAGCAGACGCTCTGCCAACTGAGCTAACCGCCCTTGCTGGAGGCGGCGCCCGGAATCGAACCGGGGTATGAGGGTTTTGCAGACCCTTGCCTTACCACTTGGCGACGCCGCCTTCGCCTCGTCGCGCTCAAATTATAGGGCTCCCCCCGCGAAGTTGTCAACCGGTTCCGACTTGCCCTACGCTCTTAGCACACGAAAGGGGGATGCACCATGCAACTGGCCCGAAACCTGAAGACAAAAAAGATGAAGGCGCCGCTCGGAATCGCGTCCGTCTCGCTGTTGCTCCTGGGACTCCTCCTCACCCTCGGCCTCAGCACCGGAGGGATCACGCAGCCCTCCCCCTCCTCCCCAGCGTCCGCAGCCGCCCTCACGTCGGATAAGCCGGGGAGCCTGACGCTTACGATCTACCAGGCCCAGAACCTCGCCCTGGTGGAGGATCGTCGGGTGCTGGCCCTTGCCCCGGGCGTTTGGGAGTACCGCATCCGGGGGATCAGCCCGCGCCTGCTGCCCGACTCCGTGCGGCTGGAGCCGATCCTCCCCGCCTCCGGAGACGGGGAAGCCCAAGGACAAGATCGAGAAAAAGCCCTACAGATCCTGGAGCAGCGCTTTCACAACCCCTCCCTCTCCCTCAACGAGCTCCTGAAGGCGCACATGGGCGAGGAGATCGAGGTCTTCGCCCCGGGCGGGGCCGGAACGTATCGGGGGCGATTGGTGAGCACCGAGGGCGGTATCACGCTCGAAGACGAGTTCGGTCAGCTCCACGTCATCCGCGACGCGCAGCGGATTCAGTTCCCCACCCGCCCCGGGACGGGGCCCGTCCTCCTCGGGACCCTGAGCAGCGAACTCGAGGGGGAGCAAAGCGTCCGGCTGAGCTACCTCACCGAGGGGCTCGACTGGCGGGCGGACTACGCCGCGGTTCTAAGCGCCGACGAGAGGAGCCTCGACTGGGAGGCCGGGGTCACCGTCGCCAACCAATCGGGGATGGACTTCCCGCAGGTACAGCTCCAGCTCGTGTCGGGACGGCTTAACCGCGCCCGGGAGGAGCGCCCCGTCTTCGCCATGGCGGAGGCCGCCCGCGCCGCGGCCGCCCCTGCGCCCCCGGGCTTCGACGAGCAGGCGGCGTTTGAGTACCGCCTCTACACGCTGCTGCGCCCCGCCTCGATCCCTACAGGGGAGAGCGTCCGGCTCTCGTTTTTGGAGGCCCGAGGCGTCCCCGTGGAAAAGCGCTACGTCTTCGCCGCGCACGAGGCCAACGGCGTCCAAGTCTGGCTCGAACTCGACAACGAGGCACCCTTAGGACGAGCGCTTCCGCCGGGGGTGGTCCGGCTGTACCGCCGCTCGCCCCAGGGACTTTTGCTCATCGGGGAGGACCGCATTCGGCACACGCCCGTGGGGGAGCGGATCGAGCTGCAGGCGGGCCTGGCCTTCGACATCGTCGCGAAGCGGGCGGTCAAGGCCCGCGAGCGCGTCGGACAGTTCGTCTACCGCGAGACCGTCGAGATCGTGCTCACGAACCGCAAGGCCGAGGCCGTCTCCGTCCGCGTGCGCGAGCGCCTGCGCGGGACGTGGAAAGTTGTTGATACATCCCAAAAGTACGAACAGCTGGACGCGCAGACGATCGAGTTCGTCGTCGAGCTGGGCGCCGGGGCCACCGCCGTCGTACAATACACCTACGAGTACCAATAGTCTACAGTCTACGTTGTAGCGCACGCCGATAACACGAGCACAGCGAGGTGGTCCGGCGATGGCACAGGGGGAACAATCGCACGAGTTCGAGTTGGATTTGGCGAAGTACAAGCGGGCCATCGAGAAGGCGCTGCCCGAGATCCCGGCGGAGAACGGGGTCATCACCCTCGAGGCCCTGTGGCTGGAGACGGCCATCCCTGAAGACGTGATCCGGGAGGTGCTGGCCAACGGGGGGGTGGAGCTCCCGCCGTACGTGGACAAAATCGTTACCCGCCGCGGCGAGGTGCTCTACGAGCGGGGCCCGAGCCCCAACGGACGGCCCGCGGAGCCCGAGCTCTAGGAGATCACGATGAGCAGCTCAGCATCCATTCGCTTCGGCACGGACGGCTGGCGCGGGGTGATCGCCCGCGACTTCACGTTTGACAACGTCGCGCGGGTGGGAGAGGGCGTCGTCCGCTACCTGGAGAGCCCGGAGCGCCGGGAGCTGGAGTGCTATCGGCGCTGGCGGGCGACGCCCGCCGACCCCCACCGGGGGGTGGTCATCGGGTACGACATGCGCTTTTTGGCCCGGGAGTTCGCCCAAACCCTCGCCCGCGTGCTCAAGCAGCATCGCATTCCCGTCTGGCTTGCGCCGGAGCCCATCCCCACGCCCGCCCTGTCGTACGGGGTGGTGCACCACAAGGCCGCGCTGGGCTTGATGGTGACGGCCAGCCACAACCCGCCCGAATACTTGGGCGTCAAGATCAAGACGGAGTTGGGCGGGGCCGCGCCCCCGGAGATCACGAAGCTCGTGGAGCGGATGACCCCCGAGGAGCCCCCTTCCTACGCCAAGCAAGACGACGAGCCCTTCCCAACCGTTGATGTTAAAGGCCCGTTCCTCGCGCGGGTGAAGGAGCTCATCGACGTTCACAAGCTCCAGAGCGCGAACTTGAAGGTCGTGGTGGACGCGATGTACGGCTCCGCTCGGGGGTACATCGCTCAGATCCTCGAGGAGCTGGGGGTCCCCCACATCACGGTGCGCCACGGACGCGATCCCTACTTCGGGGGCCACGGCCCCGAGCCCGTGCGCCGATATTTGACGCCCCTCAAGGCCGTCATCCGCGCCGAGGCCGAGCGCCAGCGCCGCCGCTCCGGGAATGAAATCATCGCGGGGGTGGTGACGGACGGCGACGGGGACCGCGTGGCCGCGATGGACGAGAACGGGGAGTTTGTGGACCCTCACCGCTGTTTTGCGCTGCTGCTCGATTATCTGGCGGGCGTAAAGGGCCTTACGGGCAAGGTCGTAAAGAGCTTCACGCTGGGGGACATGGCCTTCAAGCTCGCCGAGCTCCATAATGTCCCCGTCGACGAGGTCCCGGTGGGCTTCAAGTACGTGAGCGAGAAGCTGCTCACGGACGACGTCTTGATCGGGGGCGAGGAGAGCGGCGGCATCGCCGTAAAGGGCCACATCCCCGAGCGCGACGGGGTGCTCATGGCTTTGCTGCTGCTGGAGGTCGTAGCGCATCACCGCAAGCCCCTCAGCCAAATCATCGACGAGCTGATGGGGCGGGTGGGGCATCACTACTACGACCGCCGGGATCTGCATTTGGAGGAGCGCCTCGAGGTCGTCGAGAAGCTCAAGCAGGCGGAGCCGAAGGCGTTCGCGGGCAAGCCCGTCCTCAAAATCGAGACGCTGGATGGGGTGAAATTGAGATTCGAGGACGGCTGGCTGCTGTTCCGGGCCTCGGGGACGGAGCCCCTGCTGCGCATCTACTGCGAACTCGACGACCCCGAGGAGGTCCAAAGGGTTCTCGATCAGGCGGAGAGGTTCGCGCGCGGGGAGCTGGCGTTGCTTTAGGAGCGCAAGATGACCGGGCGTTTTCCAGCCCTTTGAGCTTGCTGATAAGTAAGATTGAGGTCACAGCTCTTTCAACGCTTTTCGGAATTCTTTCGGGGCTGAGCTCTATCTCGCGCAGGATCTCGCGAAACCCTGTTCCTCCAAGCAAAGCTCAAGGACCTCTTTGAGGTTCTGCTGGAGTTCATCCAAAGTAGCTCCCTGGGTGTGGGCTCCCGGAATGCCCGGCACGATCCCCACGTAGAGCTTC
>JALUUA010000159.1 GCA_027021605.1 Candidatus Bipolaricaulota bacterium
AAATTTCCACGAAACCGCGCACCTCCGGGAGGGACCCTTGACGCCCCCTTCGGGGTGCGCTACAATACTAGCAGTCACCTCCAAGGAGTGCTAAACAGGCGCGATCCCCATCCGAAAAGCGCGCCGGTTTTGCACGCAGCACGGAACTCCAGGCGAGCCGGAAGAGAAAGAAGACGAAGACCTAGAATTCCGTGAAACAAAGGGGGAAAGGATAGAGAAAGGAGGAGGAATGGCGACCAAGAAGAAGGTGAAGATCAAGCCGCTCGGCAGCCGCGTGCTCGTCCAAGAGGTCAAGGAGGAAGAGGAGGGGGGCGGGATCGTCCTCCCTGAAGATGTCGAGGTGGACCGCGACTTCGTCCAAGCCGAGGTCGTGGCCGTCGGCACCGACGAGGAGAAGATCAAGGTCAAGAAGGGCGATCGGGTGCTCCTCGACGGCTTCGCCGGCAAGAAGATCGAGCTCGACGGCGAGGAGTACCTCATCGTCAAGTCGAGCGACATCCTCGCCATCGTCGAATAGCCCCATGACTAACTTTTTCGCTCGTTATACGCTCAGCCATCTAGGCGTCTAGTTAGATAACTCGATTAACTCGATCCGTTAGCCGGCCGGACGGCGGGTTCGCGGACCGGCTTCTTCGACGCACCCAACACCCGACAGGGAAAGGCAAAGGAGGAGAGGAGGAGATATGGCCAAGAAGTACAAAGAGGTGATCTTCGACGACGAGGCGCGGGAGAAGCTGCGGAAGGGGATCGAGCGCTTGACGAACGCCGTGCGCATCACACTCGGTCCCCGCGGGCGCAACGTGGTTCTCGCCAAGGAGTTCGGGCCCCCCAAGGTCGTAAACGACGGGGTGACCATCGCCGAGGAACAAGAATACTTAGACGAGTTCGAGAACATGGGGGCCCAGCTCGTCAAGCAGGTCGCCAAGGAGACGGAGGACGCCGCGGGAGACGGGACCACCACGGCCACCATCCTCGCCCACGCCCTCATCACCGAGGGGATGAAGAACATCACCGCGGGCGCCAACCCCATGCAGCTCAAGCGCGGGCTCGATAAGGCCGTCGAGGTCGTGGTGGAAGAGCTGGACAAGATGAGCAAGGAGCTCAAGTCCAAGGAGGAGATGGCCCGCGTGGCCACCATCTCCAGCAACGACGAGGAGATCGGCAAGATCATCGCCGACACCATGGAGGCCGCGGGCAAGGACGGCGTCATCACCGTCGAGGAGTCCGACACCATCCAGACCTACTACGAGATCGTCGAGGGGATGCAGTTCGACCGCGGCTACCTCTCCCCCTACTTCGTCACCAACCCGGAGAAGATGGAGGCCGAGCTCAAGGAGCCCTACATCCTGATCACCGACCAGGAGATCAAGAAGGCCCGCGACTTGGTCCCCATCTTGGAGAAGGTGGCCCAGACGGGCAAGCCCCTCTTGGTGATCGCCCAGGACGTCGAGGGCGAGGCCCTCACCACCCTGGTGATCAACAAGCTGCGGGGGACCCTGCAGAGCTGTGCGGTCAAGGCCCCCGGCTTCGGCGACCGCCGCAAGGCCATGCTGCAGGACATCGCCATCTTGACGGGCGGCCAGGTGATCGCCGAGGAGACGGGCATGAAGGTGGAGAACGCCACCCTCGACATGCTGGGCCGCGCCGAACGGGTCGTCATCACGGACGACGACACCACGATCATCGGCGGCAAGGGCGACAAGAAGGAGATCGAGGCCCGCATCGAGCAGATCCGCAAGCAGATGGAGAACGCCGACTCCGACTACGACCGGGAGAAGCTCCAGGAGCGGATGGCCAAGCTCGCCGGTGGGGTGGCGATCATCAAGGTGGGCGCGGCCACCGAGGCCGAGCTCGAGGAGAAGAAGCACCGGATGGAGGACGCCCTCGAGGCCACTAAGGCGGCCGTGGAGGAGGGCATCCTCCCCGGCGGCGGGGTCGCGCTGCTGAATGCCGCCAAGGCGCTCGACGACCTCAAGCTCGAGGGGGACCAGCAGATCGCCGTCCAGCTCCTCCAGAAGGCGCTCGAGGCCCCGCTCAAGCAGCTGGCCGAGAACGCCGGGTACGAGGGCTCCCTCGTCGTCGAGAAGGTCAAGACCCTCAAGCCCGGCATGGGCTTCGACGTCTTGCACGAGGAGTACGTCGACATGATGAAGGCCGGGATCATCGATCCGGCCAAGGTCACCAAGTCGGCGGTGCTGAATGCCGTAAGCGTCGCCGGGCTCATCCTCACCAGCGGCGCGGCCGTGGCCACCAAGGAGATCGGCGAGGACAAGGCCCAGCCGCCCATGCCCGAGATGTACTAATCGGGCTAC
>JALUUA010000160.1 GCA_027021605.1 Candidatus Bipolaricaulota bacterium
CCAACAGGGGCGAAGGAAGCGGAAGCTGCGCGGGCCGATTCTCTGCTTTGTGGGCCCCCCGGGCGTGGGGAAGACCTCGCTGGGCCAGTCGATCGCCCGGGCTCTAGGCCGAAAGTTCGTGCGCATCTCGCTGGGGGGCGTCCGCGACGAGGCGGAAATTCGGGGCCACCGGCGGACGTACATCGGGGCCCTCCCCGGGCGGATCATCCAGGGCCTGCGCCGCGCGGGGACCCGCAACCCCGTCTTCATGCTCGACGAGATCGACAAGTTGGGGGCGGACTTTCGGGGCGACCCCGCCGCGGCCCTCCTCGAGGTGCTCGATCCCGAGCAGAACTCCAAGTTTCAAGACCACTATCTGGACGTGCCCTTCGATCTCTCGGAGGTGATGTTCATCACCACGGCCAACATCTTGGATACGATCCCGCCCGCGCTCCTCGACCGCATGGAAGTTCTAGAGATCCCGGGCTACTCCGACGAGGAGAAGCTCAACATCGCGCAAAAATATCTCATTCCCCGGCAGCTCAAGGAGCACGGCTTCCCCGAGGGGAGCGTGAGGTTCCGCGACGAGGCCGTGCTCAAAATCATAAGGGAGTACACCCGCGAGGCGGGGGTGCGCAACCTCGAGCGGGAGATCGCCGCGGTGCTGCGCAAGATCGCGGTGCGGGTGCTGGAGAAGGCCGGGCCTCGGGCCTCCCGCAAGAAGCCGGCTCCCGCCAAGGAGCCCTGGACGGTTACCCCCGAGCACGTCGCGGAGTTCTTGGGCCCGCCGAAGTACTTCTACGAGCTGGCCGAGCGGATGGAGCGGAGCGGCGTCGCGGTCGGCTTGGTGGTCACCCGCGTCGGCGGGGACATCGTCTTCATCGAGGCCACCCAGATGCGGGGGAAGGGGAAGCTCATCCTCACGGGGCACCTGGGCGACGTGATGAAGGAGTCTGCTCAGGCGGCGCTCTCGTACATCCGCTCCCAGGCGGACGCGCTGGGGATCGACCCCGAGGTCTTCGAGAAGAACGACCTCCACGTCCACGTCCCGGCGGGGGCGATCCCCAAGGACGGGCCCTCCGCGGGGGTGACGATCGCCTCCGCCCTGGTCTCGTTGCTGACGGACAACCCGCTCCCGCCCGACCTGGCGATGACGGGGGAGATCACGCTGCGGGGCAAGGTGCTGCCCGTGGGCGGGATCCGCGACAAGGTGCTGGCCGCCCACCGCGCGGGCGTAAAGACCGTGATCCTGCCCAAGCGCAACGAGGCCGATCTGCGGGACGTCCCGGAGGCCGTCCGCGAGGAGCTCCAATTTCACTTCGTGGACACCGTCGACGAGGTCTTTGAGATCGCGTTTCCCCGGATCTTTGAAGGAGCAGGGGCAACTCCCCCGGCCCCGGCTCCGGCAGAGTAATCAAAGCCCCAGCTCCCGCAGCTTCTCCTCGTCCATCCCGAAGTAGTGGCCCAGCTCGTGCATCACGGTCTCCTGGACTTGTTGGATGATCTCCTCCTCGGTGCGGCAGATGCGCTCGATGTTTTTTTGGTAGATCGAGATCACGTCGGGGTAGGGGTACGGGGACCAGACGCTCCGCTCCGGGAGGGGGACGCCCTGGTAGAGCCCTAGGAGGAGCTGGCCGTCGCTTTGATATTCCTCGGCGATGTCGGGAGGGGGTTCGTCCTCCACGACGACGGCGATGTTGTGGAGCTTCTCCCGGAAGTACGCGGGGAGACGATCCAGGGCCTCCGCGACCAGCTCTTCAAAGCGACGGCGGTCCATGGCGCAAAAAGCCTACGGACGGCAAGCTCGACTGTCAACTAAGACCAACGCTCTACTCCCCCAACGCCTCCAGGATCGCCCGGCAGAAGGCGGGCAGGTCGTCGGGCACCCGGGACGTGATCAGGTTCCCGTCGCGGACGACCGGCTCGTCCACCCACTCGGCCCCGGCGTTCCGCACGTCATCGCGGATGGAGAAGAAGCTCGTCGCCCGCCTGCCCCTCAGCACGTCCGCCGAGATGAGCACCCAGCCCGCGTGGCAGATCGCGGCCACGACCCTGCCCCGCTCGTGCATCTCGCGCACGAAGCGCACCATGTGCTCGTCTCGCCGCATCAGATCGGGCGCGTAGCCGCCGGGGATCACCACCGCATCAAATTCATCGGCGCTCACTTCAGAGGCGGCTCGATCGGCTTTGGCGGGGTAGCCGTTCTTGCTCTTGTACGCCTTCCCGGCCTCGGGGCCGACGGCCACCACCTCGCAGCCCGCTTCTTTTAAGCGATAGTACGGGTACCAGAACTCCAGCTCCTGATAGAGATCGGCCAGCAACACCGCGACCTTCTTGCCCTGTGCGCTCATTTAGAACCCCTCCTTGTCACGAGCGTAAGCCCGTCTGAATGCGCACCCGCAGGCTAAAGTTCCTCCCCTCCGTTTGCAACCCGAGGGACGCGGGAGGGCCCTCCCTGCACTTGCAGAGGAGGCCCGCGCGCGCGATCATACGGCGCTGTTTTTCGCGTATTTCCCGGTCCGGAGGGCCATGGAGGCGAACGCATGATCGTCGAGGCTTCGGGCGGACCCCCTGTCGACGTGGGCATCGAGATCTGGATCGCGTTCAACGTCTTCCTGCTGGGGATGCTCGCGCTGGATTTGGGCGTCTTCCACCGCCGGGACCACGAGATCTCCTTGAAGGAAGCGCTGATCTGGAGCCTGATCTGGACCCTTCTGGCCTTGGCGTTCAACGGGCTCATCTACGCCTGGCAGGGGCCGCAGAAGGCGCTCGAGTTCTTCACGGGCTACCTCATCGAGCGCTCCCTGAGCATGGATAACATCTTCGTGTTTCTGCTGATCTTCTCGTATTTTGCCGTCCCCGCCCGCTACCAGTACAAGGTTCTCTTCTGGGGGATCTTGGGGGCTCTGGTGATGCGCATCCTCTTCATCTTAACGGGCGTGGCCCTCATTGAAAGGTTCCACTGGCTCATCTACGTCATGGGCGCGTTTCTCGTCTTTACGGGCATCAAGCTCGGGCTGGAGCGGGAGAAGAAGGTCGAGCCGGAGCGCAATCCCGTCTTGCGCCTGGTGCGCCGCGTCTTGCCCATCACCGAGGACTACGAGAGCGGACGGTTCTTCGTAAGAAGGGCGGGGAGGCTCTTGGGGACGCCCCTGCTCGTGGTGCTTGTGGTTGTCGAGTCCACCGACCTCGTCTTCGCCATCGACTCCATCCCCGCCATCCTGGCCATCACCCTCGATCCCTTCATCGTGTACACCTCGAATGCCTTCGCCATCCTGGGGCTGCGGGCGCTGTACTTCGCCGTGGCGGGACTTATGCGGATGTTCTACTACCTCCACTACGGTCTTGCCGCGATCCTGGTGTTCGTGGGCCTCAAGATGCTGCTCGTGGACCTCTATAAGATCCCCATCGTCGTCGCGCTGGGGGCGGTGGCCCTCATCTTGACGATTTCCGTGATCGCCTCGCTGCTTTGGCCGAAGGAGCCGAAACCCTTGCCGACCCAGCCCCAAGGGGCACCCAACCCAAAGGAGGAGGAGCCGTGGGCGTCGTGAAGGCCACCCCGGAGGCGATCGCGCGGGCTGCGGAGCTCATACGCCGGGGGAAGCTCGTGGCCTTCCCCACGGAGACGGTCTACGGCCTGGGCGCGGACGCCCTCAACCCCGAAGCCGTCGCGCGGATCTTCGAGGTCAAGCGCCGCCCCCGGTTCGATCCCCTCATCGTGCACATCGCGGACCCCCGGGAGGTCGAGGGGCTCTGCGAGCGGGTGGGCGAGCGGGCGCGATTGCTGATGGAGAAATTTTGGCCCGGGCCCCTGACGCTGGTGCTCCCCAAGCGCCGGAAGGTCCCCGAGATCGTGACCGCGGGCCTGCCCACGGTGGCCGTGCGGATGCCGGACCACCCCGTGGCCCTGGAGCTGATCCGCCGGGCGCAGACGCCCATAGCCGCTCCCAGCGCAAACCCCTTTGGGTATCTAAGTCCCACAACGGCGGAGCACGTCTACGAGCAGCTGGGGGAGCAGATCGAGCTCATCTTAGACGGCGGCCCCTGCCGCGTGGGGGTGGAGTCCACCATTGTGGACCTCACGGGCGAGGAGCCGGAGCTTTTGCGGGCGGGCGGGGTGCCCGTGGAAGAGCTGGAGCGCGTCCTGGGGCGTGAGATTCGCGTCTCTCGGGAGGGGGATCGTCCGCGCTCCCCGGGCCAGCTGCCGAAGCACTATTCGCCCAGGACGCCTATTCAACTCGCAGAGCCCGGCCAAGCCGCACACACGCAGCTCCCGGAGGGCAAGCGGGTGGGCCTCCTCCTCTTTCGCGCGCCCGGCGTTGCTCTCGAGGGATTCGCCCACGTGGAGGTCCTCTCGGAGCGGGGGGAGCCGCGGGAGGCGGCGGCGAACCTCTTTGCGGCGCTCCACCGCCTCGATCGGGCGGGCCTCGACCTCATCGTGGCGGAGCTGGCCCCGGAGGAGGGCTTGGGGCTGGCCATCAACGAACGGCTGCGCAAGGCCGCCTCATCGTTCAAGCGGGCAGGATTTGGAACGCCCTCCGCCCGTGCAGACGATAAACGGAAAATCCGCGGCGATCCAGGGTGAACACCCGATTCGTCCCCAATTCTTCCCCAAGGGCTACCAGCGTCGCGTCCGCAAAGTCCATGGGCACGTCTTGATATTTCTCCATGAGGGTGGCAACCCTCCGCAAGCTCTCCCGTGAGGACGGGACGAGCAATACGGCCCCGCGTAGGACGAACTCCAAGCAAACCCGTTGAGCTTCCCAGCTCGGGCCGACCAGATAGAGGGTCTCCGTCAAGACGGCCTCTGTTGTGACGATCGGGCCAACCCAGTCCTCGAGAACGGCCACACACGCTTCGTGATATCGTTCGCTGCGATCAACTAAAGCTACCCAGGCGCCCGTGTCCAACAGCAAGGCTTTTGGCATCTTAGCGCTTAGACGAAGAACGGCGCAGGCGCTCGATCAAGTACTCCCGATGACGTTGACCCAGATCGGGAATCCCGCTTTCGACGCACCCTAACAGATCACGGACCCGTTCGACGGGACGAAAGGATTCTTCCTCAACCTCTTCCAGGACGTCCTGAAGGAAGCGCTCCAGGGCCAAGCGCACGACCTCCGAGCGCCGTAGGCGCAGGCGGCGCGCCGCCGCCTCCAGCTTGGCCGCTAGTTCATCCGACATTCGCACGGTGAGCTGTCGCCCCATCCTCTTCCACCTCTTGGCTACTGCAGCCCCATGTGCATTGCATTGTAATGCATCGCCCTCGTGGGGCAAAAGGCGGGTTAGAGCGGCATCGTGTTCCCCCCGCCCACGTAGAGGAGCTGCCCCGTGATCCAGCGAGCTTGTTCTGAAGCTAGAAAAACGATCGCGTCCGCCACGTCCTCGGGCTGCCCCACCCGCCGCAGCGGGATCTGTGAGATGAGCTTCTCCTCCAGCTCCGGCGTGATGTAGCCCGTCTGCACGGGGCCGGGGGAGACTACGTTGACCGTGATCCCGTAAGGGCCAAGTTCCACGGCGGCTGCGCGGCTGTAGCTCTCCAGCGCGTGCTTGCTCGCCCCATACGAAACCTCTCCGGGAAAGCAAGAGGCCCCGTCGGTGCTCACGTTGATGATTCGGCCCCACCTCGCCCCTCGGGCGATGTGCCTTCGGGCGAACTCGGCCATCATCAGCGCTACAGCCCGGCTGTTCACCGCGAAGTGCCGGTCGTGGCTCCCGGCGGTGATCGTCGAAATCGTGCGATTCGTCCAAAGCGGGGGGAGCTTGTGGCTTTGCTCTTCGTCCTCGTCGGACGGCAAGAACGTGTCCGCCTCCCAGTGCGCGGCGTTGTTGACGAGCACCTCCACGGGGCCGAACGCCTCTTCGGCGCGGTCGAACAGCTCGGGGATGTTGGCGGGATCGGCGAGGTCCGCCTCCCACGCCTCGGCTTGTCCCCCTTGCGCGCGGACGGCTTCGACGACGTTGGAGAGGCCCTTGGGTTCCCTGGCCCAAGCGGGCGGCTCCCCGTAGGCCGTCAGGAACACCTTGGCCCCCTGGGCGGCGAACGCCTGGGCCGTGGCCGCGCCGATGCCGTGGTTCGCGCCTGTGATCAGCACGACTTTGCCTGTCAGACCGGGATCGATCATGCGATATCCCCCTTCTTTGACTCATCCGGCGCTCCAAGCGCGCGAATCCTCTCCCAACTCAACTCTCGGAGGGACGAAACCACGAGATCCGCGGCGGTGAAGTCGTTGCCGCGCGTAAACCCGTTGGGGACGGCGATGACCTTCATGCCCGCCCGGCGCGCGGCCACCACCCCCTTCTCCGCGTCCTCTAGCACAACGCACGCCTCGGGCCGGACCCCCAGCGCCCGCGCCGCCCGGAGAAACGGCTCCGGATGGGGCTTCGTGTGCGCCGTGTCCTCCTGCGTGATCACCGCATCGAAGTAGCGCCCCAGATCGAGCCGGCGGAGGACGAACTCAACGGCGTCCCGCCGCGCCGAGGTGACCAGCCCCAGCTTGACCTCGGGCTTTCGTGCCGCCAGCTCCTCCAAGAGCTCCCGGGCCCCCGGGAGGAGTCGAAGACGCCCCTCCGCGAGTTCGCGGAAAAGATCGTCCTTGCGCTTGAGCAGCGCTTCTCGGTCGAGCGCGCGGCCCTCGGGGAGGCGGCCCTGTTTCCGCAGGTGCTCGAGCACCTCGTCGAGCCCCCAGCCGCGCCGGATCCACAGCTCCGCGTACTCCTCCTCCGTGAGGGAGATCCCCTCCTCGGCCAGCGTCCGCCGCCAGGCCGCGGAGTGGATCTCCTCCGTGTTCGTCAGGAGCCCATCTAAGTCGAAGAGTACGGCGCGGATCGCCGTCATCCCGGAGGGTTAGAGGGTAAAGCGCAGCAGGGCCCCGACGCCGTGCTCCGTGAAGCCCTCGTGATCCGTGAAGACGTGCTCCACCTCAGCGCCCTGGGCGATCGCCTCCTCGACCATCTCGTCCACCAGGTCCTCCACGGGCTCCATCTCCCCGTCGCAGAGGGGGCACTTCTCCAGATACGTGGACAGGTAGTGATCGTTGCGGCAGAGCGTCCCCTGGGCGCGGAACTCGTTCTGAACCACGAGGGTGTGGACCTGCCCCAGCATCAGGGCCTCCAGGGTGGGCTCCAGGCCCAGGACCCCCTTCCCGCCCGGCTTGGCCTGCTCGAGCAGTCGCTCGATGAGCTCCTCCTCGCAGCGCCGCTCCCAACGTTGGGCGACCTCGAGGGCCAGCTCCTTGAGCTTCGCCTCGTTCCACTCGGGCCGGGCGTGGAACTCCCCCGCCAAGCGTTGTTGCAGGTAGCTGTGCAGGTGATCCTTGAGCCAGGGGAGGACCTTGTCCTCGGGGCCACCCAGGATCAGCCGATCGAACCCCGTCTCCTGGTAGAAGCGGAAGGCGAGGTCGGCGACCCGCTTGAGGTGGCGGTGGACGTGGTCCTCGATGTGCCGTTGAACCCGCAGGTCCCCCAAGCCGCCCCAGACGCCGCTGCCCGCCGCCCGGGTCACGGAGCGGCTGGCGCTCACCCGGTCGGGCACGTCGTCCTCCACGAAGACGTCGGGGTGCTCCTCGAAGTCGCCCAGGTAGAGCGAGAAGAGCCGGGCCTTGCGCGCGTCGGTGACCACCACGCAGTAGCGGTCGAACTCGTCGAGGAGCACCGTGAGCGGGCGCACGTAGGGGTCGGGCTCGACCACGAGCCGACTGGGCAGCGCCACGGGTAGGCGATACTCCTGCCAGAAACCCTCGGGGTCGGCGAAGATCACCAGCAGTCGGGTTCGCTCCAGTCCCCGCTCGATCTCCTCGACGCGGGCCTCGATGCGGTCGAACAGCTCCTCGACTGCCCGGATCTCGGCCTTGGGGAGGTCGTTCTCGTGCGCGTGCTCGTGGAGCTGAACCCGCCGGGCGTGGAGCAGCGAGCGCAGCTCGCTCAGGAAGGGCCTCGGGGGCGTCACGTTTAGATATAAGCTCACTACCAGGTGCTCGCGGGCCCGCTCCCGAAACTCCAGCAGCTTCTTCAGTTGGTCCTTGTAGATCACCATAGCGTCCTCCGTTGTTATCCCTTTTGGGTCGTGGTCTCGGGTCCCTTCAAACAAAGGAAAGATCGTCCGCGGTCTTCGCGTGAAAGCCTCAGAGTGGCCCCATTCTAAGAGAGGGACGAAGGGAGGGCAAACGCCCTCCCTTCGCGCTCGCGCAGCTCCTAAGTCAAACGGGTTCGGACTATTTCAAGCTCTGCAGAAACGCGATGAGCGCTTCTACCTCCTCGTCGCTGAGCACGCGGTCGTAGCTGGGCATCACAACTTGCATCCCCTCGAAGCCGGGGACGACCTCCCCGTCCGGGATGGACGTCGGGTCGAGGAGCTGGCGCCGCAGCCACTCGTCCGTCCGACCCCGCGCGCCCTGTTTTGTGAGATCGGGCCCCACCTGCCCCCGGAGGTCGAGCCCGGCGGCCTGGAGCGTGTGGCACGAGCCGCAGCCCATCCGCTCGATGACGGCGAGGGCCAGGTCCCGCTGCTCCGGGCTCAGCCCCGGGGTTGTCGTGGGCTCGGGCTCGGGCTTGGACTCGGGCTCAGGCTCGGGTGCGGGGGTGGGTTGGGGTTCCGGTGTCGGCTCGGGCTCTGGGGGCTGAGCCTCCTCCGGGGCCTCCATGGAAGGCGGGGGCTGCGGGGCCTGCAGGGTCTGCTCCTTCTGCTGTTGCTGTTCGGGCAAGATCACGAGGAACAGCAGCGCCAGCGCTCCGGCGACGATCAACGCGGCGATCAGAATGGGGTTCTTCATGGGTCAACCTCCTTTTCCGGGTCCCGCTCCTGCTCCTGTCGGGCTGCAAGCGTCTGAAGAAGCTCAGCGTAGTCTCGTTCCGCCCGGCGGACGGCCCCGCGGACGACCGCCGGGAAGAAGGGGAGGGCTTCGACTTGCTCCAGGCGATCGCGAAGGCGCGGGAGCCACCTCAGCAAGTGGCGCTCGAGGAAGTCGCGCTGCGCCCGGCGGAAGCCGTCCGGGTCGCGGCCCTCCTCGAGGGCTTGCGCCTCCTGATACGCCAAAAAGTGCAGGAACTCCAGCTCGATCGCCAGGTGATCGGGCAGCTCCTTGGGCCGCTCGCCCAGGGTGAGTCCGAAGAAGTTGTAAAAGCGAACGAGCTCCTCCATCAGCTCGCGGCGATCTAAGAATTCCCGCTCGCGCCAGGCCCCCTCGTACAGGGGACAGGGCGGGCGCGGCGTCCCCACCTCGAAGAGCCGCAGGTATTCCGCCTGCAACTCCTCGAAGCTTAGGGCGGGCTTGAGCTCGCGCGCGAGCTCTTCGTCAGGAACATCGAGCTGAAGGGCCTCGGCCAGCTCCCCGGAGACGAGCTCTTCATAGATCGGGCGATCGGGCAGGCTGAACGCCCGCGCCAGCGCCCGATACGCCCGGCTCCGATCCGCGGCGCTTTGAAGTTCAGAGGTCATGAGGATCATCTTACGCCTCCAGGGTGAACTCCGTCCACGACGGCGTGTACGACTTCAGCCCGGCCCGCTCCTGGTTGGAGCCCTCCCAGACGCAGAAGGCGGCCTTGATTGGCCGCCCAGGCTGGAAGGTCACGTGGTTGTCGGGGTCGGGCGTCTTGAGGGGCCGGGCCAGCACCACGGCCCAGCGGCCCCCCTCCCAGACGGCCCGCGCCTCCACGAACGACTCCGGCGTTCTATAAGTGGTGCCGAGCCCGGCGGTGGTGACGTTGTAGGGCCTCTCTAAATCGGCCCGCCAGTGCCACTGGTTGACGGGCTGGGCTTGGGAGCCCATGGTGATGAGCGGCGCGTCCTCGCCGAAGGGGAACATCACCGCCACCCCGTCGGCGAAGCGGTTGGGCTCCGAGACGTCGTCGTCCCGGGTGGGATCGGGCCACTCCAACCGCCAGAAGACCTCCGAGCCGTTGTGGAGGGCGCGCACCTCCAGCTCCCGGACGGCCCCCACGGCGCTTTGGTCGTACGTCTCCCGGATGTATTTGGAAGGCTGCATCGCCACGGGCGTCGGCTGCAATTGCAGCTTCACGGCCTCGGCCTCCCGCCAGACGCCCGCCTTCGGGTCGAGAAGCGTCGCCTTCGCTACGGCCGCTTTGCGAATGGTCGGCATAGGTCATCCCCTCCCAGTCCCGGCTAGCACCCTCAGACCCGCCCCCGCGGTTCGAGCCTTGAGCGGGCTGGTGCAGTCCTGAGCGATCGCGCAGCTCGCGCAGGCGTACTCGTTGAACTTCGGGTTCGGCGGCCTGTCGAGCTTGAAGAGGTCCTTGTAGCTGCGCGCCTGGAGCAGCTCCATCAGCTCCGAGCGCCCGCCGTTCTGGACCTTCTCCAGCTCGCGATTCAAAGTCTGAAGGGCCTCGCGCACCCGCGGCCCGAAGAGCCACAGCAAGTACCCCTCGGGAATGCGCGGCTGGTCGTTCAGGGTGCCGTCCTCGTTGAACCGCGGCGGCGACAGCGGCGGGATG
>JALUUA010000161.1 GCA_027021605.1 Candidatus Bipolaricaulota bacterium
CTCGTCGGGATGGAGCACCGTGTCCTTCTCGTCGCGGTCCAGCCCCAGCTTCTTGTTGACCAAAAAGCGCCCCACCCGGGAGAGGTTGTACGTCTCGGGCCGGGTGTAGAGCTTCTCGAAGAACTCCTGCATCGTCTTGAGGGTGGCCCGCTCCGTGGAGCGCATCCGCTTGTAGATGATCGCCAGCGCTTCCCTTTGATCCGCGGCCTTGTCCTCTTCCAAGCTCCGCTGGATGTAGGGGTTGAGCAGCCGGATCTGCTGGGGCTTGGCTTTGACGATCTCCTCGATGAGGTCGGCCTCGAGGGGCTCGCCCGCGGGGAGGATCGTCTTGCCGTTCTGGATGGCCTCTAAGACCCGGCAGCCCACGAAGCGCCGGAGCTTCTCGGGGGTGATCGGGTTGAGCACGATCTGGTAGCGCTCGATGATCTGCTCGGTCGTCATCCCGAAGGCCTTGAGCAGGGTGGTGACGGGCACGGTCGCCTTGCGGTCGATGTTGGCCAGCATCCGGCCCCGCTTCGTGTCGAGGATGATCTCGAGCCAGGCCCCCGCCTCGGGGCGGACCTGGGCGTGGTACTCCTGGGGCGCCTCCTGGGTGAAATACACCCCGGGGGCGATCGCCAGGCTGTTGACCAAGACGTTCTCGCTGCCGTTGATGATGAACGTCCCCCGGTCCGTCATCAGGGGGATATCCGCCAGGAAGAGGTCGTCCTCTTTGACGAGCTTGCCGTCCTTGAGCAGCCGCCCCTTGACCCGCAGGGGGGCCTGATACGTCAAGTTCTTATCCTTGCAGTCCTCCTCCGAGTTGTGCGGGGGCAGCAGCCGGGGCTCGACCAACTCGAGCACCAAGCCGCCCTTCCCCTCCCCCTCGATGGGGGAGATCTCGGCGAAGATCTCCTTGAGCCCCTCGGTCAGGAACCACTCGTACGAGCGGCGCTGGGACTCCAACAGATACGGAAGGTCCATCACATCTCGGACCCGCCCGTAGGAACGCCTCTCCCTCACAGCCACGGCAGATATCCCTCCTCAGGGAAAAAGCCCTCAAGCCGCTTGGGATTGGGATGGAGCCTGCGGCCGAGGGCACGTTGTGGCTCGATTACTGCACTTCGACTTCCGCGCCCAGCTCCTGGAGTTGGGCCTTGAGCTGCTCGGCCTCCTCGGGGCTGATGCCCTCCTTGAGCACCGCGGGGAGGTTGTCCACCAGCTCCTTGCACTCCTTGAGGCCCTTGCCGGTGATCTCCTTGACTTTCTTGATCACCTGGACCTTCTGCTGCCCGGCGTTCGTGAGCACGACCTTCACCGTGGAGGGCGCGGCCGCCTCCGCCCCGGCGGCTCCGGCCGCCGCCCCGGGGGCCGCCGCCACGGCCACCGCGGCCTGGGCGCTCACGCCGTACTTCTCCTCCAGCGCCTTCACCAGCGCGTGGAGGTCCTTGACCGTCATGTTGTCGATCGCCTCGAGAATCTCCTCCGTCGTCATCGTCATGATGCCTCACTCTCCCCTTTCGCTTTCTCGGTGGCTTCTTCGGGTTGCTCCTCCGCTTGCGCTTGCCCTTGCTCTTGCGCTTGCGCTTGTTCGGCTTGGGCTTGTTCAGATTGCTCTTGCTCTCGGGATTCCGGCTGCGCTTCGGCTCCCGACTCCGCTGCGGGCTCCGCCTCGGATGGTGTTTCGGCCTTTGCTTCGGGTTCTGCTCCCGCTGTCGCTTGCGTTTGGGCTTCGGCGGCAGGGGTCTCGGGCTTCACCTTGGCGACCTCGTTTAAGACGATCACGAGCTCCCTGAGGAGCGCGTTGAGCACGCCCGCGAAGCCCTGGATGGGCCCCTGGAAGGCCCCGGCCAGGCGCGCCAGGAGCTCCTCGCGCGAGGGCAGCGACGCGAGCTCCTTGGCCCCCTCGGCGTCGACGAGCTCGCCCTCGCTGATCCCGCCCCGGATCTCGTACTTCTCGAAGCGCTTGGCCAGCTCGACGGCGACCTTGAAGGCCAGGGCGGGGTCGTCGTAGCCGAAGCAGATCCCCGTCGGGCCGTCCAGGAGGGGGTCGATCTCCAGCCCGGCGCGCTGGGCGGCCAGCTTGGCCAGGCGGTTCTTGATGACCTTGTACTCGAGATTGGCCTTGCGCAGCTCCCGGCGGAGTTCCACCATCTCGTTGGCCGTAAGGCCCCGAAAGCCCGTGAACACCAACGCCTTGGAGCGCTTGAAGCGCTCCTCCAGCTCCTCGAGCATGCGCTCTTTCTCTGCCGTGGGCATCAGAATCCCCTCTCCTCGGCCAGGCGCACGACCTCGTCGGGGTCGACCTTGATGCCCGGCCCCATGGTCGTAGAGATCGAGACCTTGCGGACGTAGCGGCCCTTGACGTCCTCCGGGCGCTCCTCGAGGATGGCCGCCGCCAGCGCCAGCAGGTTCTCTTTGAGGTGCTCCTCGGGGAAGGAGACCCGCCCGAAGATCGAGTGGACCTGGCCGTACTCGTCGACGCGGAACTCGAGCTTCCCCTGCTTGATCTCCTGGATGGCCTGCGCGATGTCCTTGGTGACGGTCCCCGTCTTGGGCGAGGGCATGAGCCCCCGCGGCCCGAGAATGCGCCCCAGGCGGCTTACGATCCCCATCATGTCCGGGGTGGCCACCACGCGGTCGAACTCGAGCCACCCCTCCTCGATCTTCTTTACGAGGTCCTCGCCGCCCACGAAGTCGGCCCCGGCCTCCTCGGCCGCCTTCAGGGCCTCGCCCTTGGCGAAGGCCAGCACCGTCACGGAGCGCCCCGTCCCGTGGGGAAGGGTGACCGTCCCGCGGATGCGGTGCTCGTTGCGCCGCGGGTCGACCCCGAGCTGGAAGACGGCCTCGGCGGCCTCGTCGAACTTGGCGCTCGCCGTCTCCTTGAGGAGCGCGATCGCCTCGTCCACGGGGTAGACCCGGCTTCGATCGACCTTCTCCGCCACGGCGGCGTAGCGCCGCCCGTGCTTCTTCTTAAGCTGCGTGTTGAGGGTCGCCATGGTTATGCACTCTCCACCACTTCGATGCCCATGTTGCGCGCCGTCCCCTCGAGGATGCGCATGGCGGCCTCCACGTCGTCCGTGTTGAGGTCGGGCAGCTTGATCTCGGCGATCTTGCGCAGCTGCTCCCGGGTGATGCGCCCGACCTTCTGGGTGTGGGGCACCCCGGAGCCCTTGGGGATCCCCGCCGCGCGCTTTAACAGCTCCGAGGCGGGCGGCTTCTTGAGCACGAAGTCGAAGCTCTTGTCCTGGTAGACGTAGATCTGGACCGGGATGAGCAGGCCCTTCTCTTGGTCCTTGGTGGCGTCGTTGAAGCGCTTGCAGAAGTCCATGATGTTCACTTTGTGCTCGCCCAACGCGGGCCCTACCGGCGGCGCGGGGGTCGCCCCGCCTGCGGGGATCTGCAGCTTGATCACGGCTTCTACGCGCTTTCCGGGTGCCGGTATCGTCGCCATCCGAAATCTCCCCTTTGGTTCGCTCGTTTCTCGACTTTTCTTCCGTGCACGACGAGGGATCGCCGACGGAAGGCTAGAGCTTTTCGATCCCGTCGAAGCTGAGTTTGACGGGCGTCTCGCGCCCGAAGATCTTGACCATGACGGTGACTTCCTCGTTCTCCTTGTCGATCTCGCGGATCTCGCCGGTGAAGTCCGCAAACGGCCCCTCGACGATGCGGACCACCTCGCCCGGCTCGAAGTCGACCTCGATGACGGGCCCCTCGCGCTTCGGCGCGGTGGGCACCTCGAGCACGCCCGCCTTGCGCTGGACGACCTTCATGTCCTCGTCGGGGACGGGCAGCGGCGGGTTGCCCACGAACCGCGCCTTGATGCCGTCGAGAAGCCCCAGGACCTCCTCGCTCATCTCCGCCTTCGTGAAGACGTACCCGGGGAAGAGGCGGCGCTTCTCGATCCGTTGGACCGTCACCACCCGCTTGTCTTTGTACTCCTTCACCTTGACCATCCCGGAGGCTTTCGAGTAGAGGCGGTGCTCCTTCTCGAGGAGGTCCCCCTTGCGCAGCTGCATGCCCTCTTTCAATCTTACCGCGTAGTGCTCGGGGATCTCCTCGACGACCCGCTCGCCGTCGGCGCGCTCCAGCACCACCCGCTTGATCCGGGAGCGGTCCACGACCTTCCCCTTGACCTTGGTGAAGAAGCGCGGATCGCGGTCGCTCGTTAAGGGCACGTTTGCGGGGACCTTCTCGCCCACGCGGATGTCCCGCCGGATCCGCTTGTCCTCCGGGATGAGATACACTTCCTCGTTGCGGTTCGTGAGCTCGATGATCACCCGCTGCAGGGTCTCGACGCTTACGACCTTGGCGTCGTACTCGATGCGGCGCTCGGGCTTTACGGCCAAGAGATCTCCGCGCTTGATCCGCTGGTTCGGCTCGATGGCCAGCTTGTACTCGTAGGGGATGCGGTACTCGGCGGCGCGGCCGCGGTGGCTCTTGGCCGTGATCACCTCCTCGACGGGGGCCAGGAAATAGGCCACCTCGCCGTTGAGGCGGAAGGCCTCGAACTTGTCCTCGAGGCCCTGCTCCCGAACGCGCTTCTCGAGCTCCTCCTTGACCTTAAGCTCCGACCCGGCCTGGGTCTGGATCGCGTACCACTTCTTCATGATGGTGGTGGTCCCCTGCGTTTC
The DNA here is from genome assembly GCA_027021605.1 of Candidatus Bipolaricaulota bacterium. GTDB lineage: Bacteria > Bipolaricaulota > Bipolaricaulia > RBG-16-55-9 > RBG-16-55-9 > JALUUA01. The sequence goes on from JALUUA010000161.1 coordinate 4,614, forward strand.
TTATCTTAGCCCGCTCCTACCCCGTGCCCCGGACGAGCTCGAAGAGCTTGTTGATGGCAAACGAGAAGGCGATGTCGTAGGCGAACAGGATCGCCGTGAGGAGGACGATCATCGCGATCACCAGGACGGTAAGCCCGATCGTCTCCATCCGGCTCGGCCAGCTGATCTTGTAGAACTCGGAGCGAACCTCGCGCAGGAACCGCTTGAGTCGTTCGATCATCGCGGGTGAAATCCCCCCCGTCGCAGTTTGGCAGGCCCGGGAGGACTCGAACCCCCAACCCCCGGTTTTGGAGACCGGTGCTCTGCCAATTGAGCTACGGGCCTACACTTCCTTCCATTTACACCGCTTACACCGCCATTATACCGCGGGCCTTAGACCTCGCGGTGCACGGTGTGCTTGCGGCACCACTTGCAGTACTTGCGCAGCTCGAGCTTGGCCCGGTGCGTGCGCGGGTTCTTGGTGGTGTGGTAGTTGCGCCGCTTGCACTCCGTGCAGGCCAGCGTCACGTGTTCGGCCATCGGCTATTCGATCACCTTGGTGACGACCCCGGCGCCCACGGTCCGGCCGCCCTCGCGGATGGCGAACCGCAGCCCCTCCTCCATGGCGATGTGCTTGATGAGCTCGGCGGTGATGGTGACGTTGTCGCCGGGCATGACCATCTCGACCCCCTCGGGGAGGGTGATGGTGCCCGTCACGTCCGTGGTCCGGAAGTAGAACTGCGGCTTGTACCCCGAGAAGAAGGGGGTGTGGCGGCCGCCCTCGTCCTTGCTGAGGACGTAGACCTCGCCCTCAAACTTGGTGTGCGGGGTGATGCTCCCCGGGGCGGCGACGACCATGCCGCGCTCGACGTCGTCCTTCTCCACGCCCCGCAGGAGGATCCCGACGTTGTCGCCGGCGATCACTTGATCGAGGGTCTTGTTGAACATCTCGAGCGAGGTGGCCACGGTCTTGATGGGCTTGTCGCGCAGCCCGACGATCTCGACCTCCTGGCCCGGGGTGAGCTGGCCGCGCTCCACCCGCCCGGTGACGACCGTTCCGCGCCCCTTGATGGAGAAGACGTCCTCGATGGGCATCAGGAACGGCTTGTCGATCTCGCGCTTGGGCTCGGGGATGTACTCGTCCAGGGCGTTCAGCAGGTCGAGGATGGGCTGGATCGCCTCGGGGTCGGTCGGGTTCTCCAGCGCCTTCTTGGCCGAGCCCCGAATGACGGGCACGTCGTCCCCGGGGTACTCGTACTTGCTCAGGAGATCCCGGATCTCCATCTCCACCAGGTCCACCAGCTCGGGGTCGTCCACCAGGTCGACCTTGTTGAGGAAGACGACGATGTAGGGGACGTTCACCTGGTGGGCCAGCAGCACGTGCTCGCGGGTCTGGGGCATCGGCCCGTCGTCGGCGGCCACGACGAGGATGGCCCCGTCCATCTGGGCCGCGCCGGTGATCATGTTCTTGATGTAGTCGACGTGGCCGGGGCAGTCGATGTGGGCGTAGTGGCGCTTGTCCGTCTCGTACTCGACGTGGGCCACCTGGACGGTGAGGATCTTCGAGGCGTCCCGGACGACGCCGCCCTTGGCGATGTCCGCGTAGGACTTCTCCTTGGCCTTCCCCTGCTGGGCCAGGACGCGGGTGATCGCCGAGGTGAGCGTCGTCTTCCCGTGGTCGATGTGGCCGATGGTGCCGACGTTGACGTGCGGCTTCGTCCGCTCGAACTTCTCCTTCGCCATGCAAACCTCCTCCGGATTTCCGTATCGGCTTCTCGTCCCGTCGCAGGCCCAGGGGGACGAGAAGGGAATTCGATTCGGGAGCCCGAGGCCGGGATTGAACCGGCGACCTTTCCCTTACCAAGGGAACGCTCTACCACTGAGCTACCCGGGCGTGGTTGGGGTATTATAACGGAAGAACCCCGCAACAGCAACAAGGGGTGGAGGGGGAGGGATTCGAACCCCCGAAGGCAGTGCCACCTGGTTTACAGCCAGGCCCCGTTGGCCGCTTGGGTACCCCTCCAGCTTGTTGTTTGATATTCTACCCCACCGCGGTCGCGCGGGAAAGGGGAGCCGGCGGTCGGGCTCGAACCGACGACCTGCCGCTTACAAGGCGGCCGCTCTCCCAGCTGAGCTACGCCGGCCGGTCTCAGCTCACTCGCGCTCACGCGTACACGCACACGCACGCGCACTTGCACTCGCGCGCCTTACGCGACCCCCGCAGCGACCGCAGCGAGGACAACGGGGAGCTTACCGAGCTTGGCCGGGAGTTGCAAGCCCGATCCGCTCCCCGCTTGTCCTGCTTTCCGCGTTGAGTGGATGGTGTTACTTGCCGCGGCTGTCCTTCTTCTCCTCGCGGTCGACGAACTCCATGATCGCCTGGACCACGAGGTAGTTGACCGAGCGGTCCCGCTTCTTGGCCAGCTTGCTCAGCCGCTCGATGAGGCGGTACTGCCGCTTGTCCTGCGGGACGTAGATGCTCAGCTTGTCCATCGGCATCGCTGCCCACCTCCTCTACGCTTGCGAGATTTGGATTGGGGGATAGCTTTGCCCTCCCTTCGGGGGCGATCGCCGCCCCCGCGATCGCCCCACTATACCCGACTCTTCCATGAGATTCAAGTCCTTTGCTTTGCCTTGAGGTGGGTCAGGAGTCGTTCTAGGCCCTCTACATAGCTTTGCGCCCCCTTGCCGCTGATCTGCGCAAGGCAGACGGGCGCGATCACCGAGGTCTGCCGAAAGAGCTCCCGGGCGTGGATGTCCGAGAGGTGCACCTCGACGGCGGGCAGCCCCACGGCCTCGATCGCGTCCCGCAGCGCGTAGCTGTAGTGGGTGAGCGCCCCCGGGTTGATCACGATCCCGTCGACGCGGCGGCGCGCCCCGTGGATGCGGTCGATGAGCGCCCCCTCGTGGTTGGACTGGAAGAACTCCACCTCGACCCCCAGGCGGCGGGCGTGCGCCTCAATCTGCCGGTTGAGCTCCTCCAGGGACTGCGATCCGTAGATTTTGGGATCTCGTTCTCCCAATAAGTTGAGGTTCGGTCCGTGCAACACCAGAATCCGCATGATTCGGTGAACCCCTCACCACGGCCACAGGTTTCGGAGCCGCTCCCGAAGCTCTTCAGCGGGCAGCTCCGCGATCTCGGCCCGGCCGATCGCCCCCAACGCCACCACGCGCAGCTTCCGGCCCCGGGCCTTCTTGTCCCGATGAATATATTCCATTAAAGTGTCGATGTCAAGCCCCTCGGGGAGGGGCGGGCGGGGAAATCGCTCCAGAAGCGCTTGAACGCGCTTCTTCTCCTCGAGGGGGAGCTTCCCCAGCGCGTGGGAGAGCTCGGTCTCGACGAGCATCCCCCAGACGACGGCCTCGCCGTGGGTGAAGCGCTTGTATTGGGTCGCCGCCTCGAGGGCGTGGCCCACCGTGTGACCGAAGTTGAGGAGGGTCCGCGCGCCCGTGACTTCGCGCTCGTCCTCAGCGACGATCCGGGCCTTGATCTGCACCGCCCGGGCGATGACCTCCTCCGCGAGGCCCCAATCCTCCAGCCGAATCAGCTCGTCCAAGCGCCTTTCCAAAAGCGAAAAGAGCTCCGCGTCGCGGATGAGCGCGGCCTTGACCGTCTCTGCCGCCCCCGACCAGCGCTCCCGCTCGGGGAGCGTCTCGAGCGCCTGGGGGTCGACGAGCACGAATTGGGGCTGATGGAAGGCCCCAATTAAGTTCTTCCCCAGGCGGTGGTTGATCCCGGTCTTGCCGCCCACGGAGGCGTCGACCTGGGCTAGGAGCGTGGTGGGGACCGGGACCCAGCGGACCCCCCGCAAGTACGTGGCGGCCACGAAGCCCGCCAGGTCCCCTACGACCCCGCCGCCCACGGCGACGATCACGGCCTCGCGGTCGAAGCCGCCCCAGATGAGTCGGGTGTAGAGCCGATCGGCCCACTCCAGCGACTTGCTCGACTCCCCCGGCGGGACGGGGATCACCTGGGCGTCGACGCCCGCCCCCTTGAGCGCCTGGAGCGCCCGGCGGGCGTAGAGCTTCTCGACCGTGCGGTCCGTGACGATCGCCGCGCGCCCCCCCAGCCCGTGTCTCTTGTACAGTTCCCCCAGCCGCTCGAGCGCCCCCGCCCCGAGGTAGACGGGGTAGCTCCGCTCTTTCAGCGCAACGGGAATCTCCCGCGTGCTCATCGGGCTCGTACTCACGGGGCCCACCCCCGCCGCCGCAGCTCGTGGAGGAGTCGTTCGAGAGTGGCCTCCGGGGGCCCCTCGTTCTCGATCACGAGGTCGGCCTCCCGGTAGTAGGGCTCGCGGACCGCCAGGAGTCTTCGCAGCAGCGCAAGGCGCTCCTCCCACTCGAGGCCGCTGAGCAGGGGCCGGATCGGGTGCTCCGGCAGGCGCGCCAGGGCCGTCTCCGGGCGCACCTTGAGGTAGATGGAGTACCCGGTGGCCTTGAGCAGCCGGCGGTTCTCCTCCCGCAGCACCGCGCCCCCTCCCAGGGAGACGACGAGCCCCCGCTCGCGGCTCACCTGCAAAAGTGCCTGGGTCTCCCGCGCGCGGAAGCCCTCCTCGCCCTCCCGCTCGAAGATCTCCGCGATGGTCATCCCGGCTTCCTCCTCGATGAGCTCGTCCAGGTCCAGGAAGGGACGGCCCAGGGCCGCCGCGAGCATCCGGCCCAGGGTCGTCTTCCCCGAGGCCATCATCCCCACCAAGTAGAGGTTGGGAGGCAGCCTGCGCTCTGCGTCCCTGACCATAGTTGATAGTTGAAGTTAAAATTCCCGAGGGGGCGTCGGCCCCGGGCGGGTGGCGGCCTTGAGGCGGGCGGCCAGCTCCTCGAGCGCGGGAGGAGGGGCCCCTTGGGCGATCCGCTCCACGAACGCGGTGCCGACCACCGCCCCGTCCGCGCCCGCCCGCAGCACCTCCCGCACTTGGGCGGGCTCTGCGATCCCGAAGCCCACCACCAGGGGCAGCTCCTTGGGCACCCGGGAGCGCACCCGCTGGATGAAGCGCCTTCGTCGCTCGTCCACCTCGGTGGCCGTCCCGGTGACCCCGTAGCGCGGGACCAAATACAAGAAGCCGCGGGTGTGCCCGGCGATGCGGGCTAAGCGCTCCTCGTCCGTCTCCGGCGTGGCCATAAATATCATAGCCAAACGGTAGCGTTCGGCCTGCTCTTGGAGGGGCTGCGCCTCCTCGACGGGAAGATCCGGGACGATGAGCCCGTCGGCCTCCACCTCGGCCAGGCGGCGGCAGAAGTTCCGCTCCCCCATGGCCAGAATGGGGTTGTAGTACGTCATAAGCACGAGGGGGACCTCGCGGCCCCGGGGGTCGCGGCGCAGAGCCGTCACCAGGTCGAAGACCCGCTCGGGCGTGGTGCCCGCCCGAAGCGCCCGCACCCCCGCGCGCTGGATGACGGGTCCGTCGGCGATGGGGTCGGAGAAGGGCACCCCCAGCTCCAGAACGTCTACCCCTCCCCGCAGGAGCGCGCGGGCGTACTCCAGGCTCCGCGGGGGGTCGGGGTCCCCGGCCATCACGTACCCTACGAGGCTCCCCTCCCCGCGGGCTCTCAGCTCTTGAAACTTGCGCTCGATGCGGTTCATCCCCCTGTTCACGCTTGTGTTGGGGTTCTCCCGTGTCGGCGAACGACCTCCAAGTCTTTATCCCCGCGGCCGGAGAGCGTGACCACGATCACCCCGTTCTTCCCCAGCGCCTTGGCCCGCTCGAGGGCGGCGTAGAGGGCGTGCGCGGGCTCCAGCGCCGGGAGGATGCCCTCCAGCTCCGCGAGCTGGCGGAAGGCC
>JALUUA010000162.1 GCA_027021605.1 Candidatus Bipolaricaulota bacterium
TCCCGTGTCACATTGGATCACCTCCTGAGGGAAAATTCTCTCACTCCGAGAGCTTGCCCTCAGGAGGTCTCTCTTTCAAAACTGGGTACGTGCCAGCGAGCCCCGCGGTTGCTTCCCGCGCGAGAATTTGCTATATAGAGATCGCTATGGTCCGCAAGTACTTCGCCTTCGCCAGCATCGTTTTGTTTTTGGCCGTTGTGGCCATTGCCGTCGACAACTACGACCAGGAGTGGCGGCGGTGGCAGCGAGCGTACCTCACGGAGCTGAAGGAGCGGGAGCAGGGCTCGCTCAGCCTATGGGATCGCCTCCAGATCGAGCTCTCCATGGACCTTAATCGCGTGAAGATCGTGACTGAGCCGGGCCGCCTCGCCGATATGTGCCTGGCCTGCCACGCCAACGTGGGCGTCCCCGGCTTCGAGGAGAACCCCCTCAAGGACCTAAACGAGATCCACGAGGACGTTTTCATCCTGAAGGAGATGCCCCTCGACCAGGTGGGGTGCACCGCCTGCCACCGGGGCGATCCCCTGGCGCTCACCACGGAGCGGGCCCACGAGGACATGCTCAGCCGCTTCGAGGAGATCTTCCTCGAGGCCCTGGAGGACCTGCGCTCCGAGAAGCAGATGATCCGCCAGAGGGGGATCGAGCGGATCCGCTGGATGACCGGGAACACCTTCGGCTACGTCTTCAGCGATCCGCCCGAGGTCCGGGAGCGCAAGATCCGGGAGATCGAAGCCTGGTGGGCTCGCCACAAGGACACCTTCCTGGCCGAGGGCTTCGGCGAGCGGGACTCCCCCTTCAAGACGAAGAACCCCCAGCAGGAGAGGGTGCTCGAGAACCCCGCCGTCTCGCCCGTGGGGGAGACCCTGCAGTTTGTGGGCTCGAACACCTGTGTCGCCTGCCACACGAACCCCTCTCCGGGCGGGACGAGCTATATCCCCCCGTCCAACCGGGAACACGTCGAGCGCTGGTTCCGGGAGGAGTTCAAGACGAGCGCCAACCCCGAGGTCTACCTCTACAACCACCCCTGGCTGGCCGAGGTGTTGGCCACCCAGTTTATCTCGGACCCGGAGCGGCGCAAGGAGTTGTTGGCCCTCGTCGACGAGGCCCGGCGCACGGGGAAGGTCCCGGAGCCGCCGCCCCAGGACCTGCTCGAGGTCATGCGCTCCCTGGACGTGACCTGCGAGGCCTGCCACGGGCCGGGCAGCGAGTACGCCCAGCTCATGATGCGGGGGCTGTCCTTCGAGTTCCAAGGGCGGACGGATGAGGCAGCGCAGCTGATCGCGCGGGGGGCCGAGATCGCCCGCAAGAACGCCCAGCGCAGCGTCTCCGACTCGCGCATCTGGCGGATCTTCGAGGAGCTGATCGCCCGCCTCATGGGCCGCAGCCTCGATGCCGAGCCCTGATGTCGAGCCCTAGGGGATCGATACCAATACCGACCCACTCCCTCCCCTCTCGCCCCACCCCCCGCCCGCGGCACGTTGACAGCCCCTCCCCGGGCTCCTACAATGAATTCCGACTCTTCCGGTCCGCGAAAGCGACCCGCAAGGGAGGAGGGCATCGGTTCGGTGAGGATCACGCGCAAGAGCGACTACGGCCTGCGGGCGATGGTGGAGCTGGCCCGCCGCTTCGGGGAGGCCCCCGTCTCCATCGGGGAGATCGCCGCCTCCCAGGGCATCCCCGACCCCTTCCTGGAGAAGATCATGCAGGAGCTTAAAGGGGCCGGGCTCATCCGGGCCACCCACGGCCGCGGCGGCGGCTACTCCCTCCAGCGCCCCCCGGAGGCGATCTCCGTCAAGGAGGTCATCGAGGCCCTCGAGGGGCCGGTGGCCCTGGTCAACTGCCTGGATGCCTCGCTGCGCTGCGAGATCGAGCGCGGGTGTCCGACGAGCGCCTTCTGGGCGATCATCAACGAGCGCTTCGAGCGCGCCCTCGGGGAGACGACCCTCCGGGACCTCTTGGCCCTAACGAGCACGAGCCCGGGCTCGGAGCCCGAGTCCCTCGCCCCCCCGAAAAGGAGTCGATTGCCCGCATGAGCTTCGATCCTGTCGAGCTGAGAGAGCGAGCCCGAGAGGCCCTCAAAGGGATCCTATTGCCCCGCATCGAGAAGAGCATCGTCGACGTGGGGATGGTCGAGCGCCTCTCCGTGGACGAAGGCGGACGGGCCCGCGTGCTGCTGCACCTCAAGCCCGCCTACATCTCGAAGTCCGAGCTGAAACGCCATGTCGAGGAGAAGCTCCGGGGGGTCGAGGGGATCTCCGCCGTGGAGGTGGAGTTCGTC
>JALUUA010000163.1 GCA_027021605.1 Candidatus Bipolaricaulota bacterium
GTCATAAAGGGCATGTCGCCCGGCAGCACGACAAAGCCGGGCGCGCCGTCCGGGAGGTGCGGGAGGGCCGCCTTCAGCGACGAGGAGAGGCCCTCGGCCCAGCGCTCGTTCCGCACCACCCGGAGCTTGGGGTGCCGCCTCAGGTCGCCGAGGGCCCTTAAAACGCGCTCCCACTCGTGGCCCACGACGAGGAGCACGGGGTCGACGCTCGGGGCAGAAAGCATCGCCCGGACGCTGCGGCGGACGACGGGCTCGCCCTCCACACAAACGAGGAGCTTGTTTTGGCCCGTGGCTTCGTAAAAGCGGGCGCCCCGTCCGGCGGCAAGCACCACCCCGGGGAGCTGCTGTCCCGGCAGGCCCCTGTCCTCGATTTCATTCTCCGGGTGTGCCCGTCTTTCTCTCCTTGACATCGCGTATAGAGCTATGATAGTTTTAAGAAAAATTCTCTCCCCTACAAGCTTCGGGATCGAGCAAGGGGAAGGGGAGGGAAAGGGAGAACAAGCCCAAAAGCAAGGAGGTCGTTCCATGAGCGCCTACCAAAGCCCCCAACTCCGGCGATCGAGGTGGACATTTCCGGCTTTATTCCTCTTGTGCTTGTTCCTCCTCCTTGGGGGAGCGGAGGGGAGAGCACAATCGAGCCTCCCTTCCCTTAAGTGGGCTTTCGGCTTTGGGGGTTCCCTCAGCGACTACGGCCTTCGAGCCGCAGCGGATGGAGCCGGGAACGTCGTGGTAACGGGCTACTTTCAGGGCTCCATGGACGTGGACCCGGGGCCGGGGACGTTCACCCTCTCCTCCAACGGGGGCCTGGATGTCTTCGTCATCAGCTACGACGCAAACGGAAACCTCAACTGGGCCCTCAGCTTCGGGGACACCCTCAACGACATTGGGATCGGGATCGCAACCGATGTAGCGGGCAATGTGATCGTAACGGGCTATTTTCAGGGGACGGTGGACGTGGACCCGGGGCCGGGGACGTTCGCCCTCACCTCCAACGGAGGCGAGGACGTCTTCGTCGCCAGCTACGACATCAACGGAAACCTCAACTGGGCCCTCAGCTTCGGCGGTCCCTTGAGCAACGATCGCGGCTATGAGGTGGCGGCGGACGGAGCGGGAAACGTGATCGTAACGGGCCGATTTCAGGGCTCCATGGACGTGGACCCGGGGCCGGGAACGTTCACCCTCACCTCCAACGGGGATCTCGACGTCTTCGTCGTCAGCTACGACGCAGGCGGAAACCTCAACTGGGCCTTCAACTTCGGGAGCGCGGTCTACGATAGCGGGTTTGGATTGGGCGTGGACGGGGCCGGGAACGTGATCGTAACGGGCTATTTTCAGGGGACGGTGGACGTGGACCCGGGGCCGGGGACGTTTACCCTCACCTCCAACGGAGGCGAGGACGTCTTCGTGGTCAGCTATGACATCAACGGAAACCTCAACTGGGCCCTCAGCTTCGGCGGCGCAGGCGTGGACAATGGGCACGGCGTTACAGTAGACAAAGCGGGGAACGCCATCGTGTCAGGGGACTTTCAGGGCTCCATAGACGTGGACCCGGGGCCGGGGACGTTCGCCCTCACCTCTAACGGGGGAGAGGACGCTTTCGTCGTCAGCTACGACGCAAACGGAAACCTCAACTGGGCCCTCAGCTTCGGGGATGCCCTCGACGATAGCGGGCTGAACATCGCAGCGGATGGAGCCGGGAACGTGATCGTAACGGGCTATTTCCAGGGCTCCGTGGACGTGGACCCGGGACCGGGGACGCTCACCCTCACCTCCAGCGGGGGGGAGGACGTCTTCGTGGTCAGCTATGACCCCAGCGGGAGCCTCAACTGGGCCTTCCGCTTCGGGGATGCCGATTTGGATAGCGCCTATGGGGCCGTGGTAGACGGGGTGGGAAACGCGATCCTCTCCGGCCGCTTTGGGGGAACCATAGACGTCGATCCCGGCCCTGGGACGACCTCCCTTACCTCCAACGGGGATCGGGACGCGTTCGTGGTCGTTTACCAAACGGCCTACACCCTGACGATTGAGGGGGCGGGGGAAGGGAGCGGGACGGTGACGGGACCCGGCATCTCCTGCACCCTCACGGCGGGGACCGCCTCCGGCGACTGCACCGAGCTGCTCCCCCTCGGAACCGCCGTAACGCTCAGCGCCACGGCCGACCCCGACTCCGTCTTCGCTGGCTGGAGCGGCGACCCCGACTGCTCCGACGGACAGGTCACCCTCACCCAAGACCTCACCTGCGTGGCCACCTTCGACGCCGTTCCCCCGCCGCCGGTGG
>JALUUA010000164.1 GCA_027021605.1 Candidatus Bipolaricaulota bacterium
GCCTCTCGCCCTCTAAGAGCTTTTGGGCGTCCGCCATCTCCTGGGGGGAGGAGCCCACCCCGCCCAGGACAATGCGGCAGTGTTCCACCACGCCGTCCCCGCGTTGCTTAAGGGCGACCGCAACCCCCAGGGCGGGGAAGTCGAACGCGCCCCGCCTGCGGAGTTTCCAGTACGTGCTCTTTACCCCGTCGGCGGGCGGGAGGTGAATTTCTGTTACGAGTTCGTCGGGGGCCTTGTTGAGGTAGAACATCCCGTCGTCGCGGTAGAGGTCCTTCACGGGGATCACACGTTCCTCCCCCCTGCTTTGAAGCTTCACCTGAGCCCCCAAAGCGATGAACATGGGGGCGCTGTCGGTGGAGGAGACGGCCCAGCAGCGGGGGCTCCCCGGCGCCACGCGACAGGGGACGTCGTTCTTCTCGGGAGCCCGCTCGGGGACCAGCGGCCACCCCTGGGGTCCGGGGGCCTTCTTGCACCACCCCAAAGCCTCGCGCCAGTGGAGGGTCTGGTCGTAGTAGTTGCAGCGGGTATCCAGACACAGATTGCCGCCGATGGTGCCCATGTTTCTCAAGATGGGCGTGGAGATGACCCCCGTGGCGCGGGCCAGGCCGGGGTAGTGCTCTTGCACCCCGGGATGCCGGCTCACCTCCGTAAGGGTGGCCCCGGCTTTGATTATGAGTCCGGAGCGGGCGTCGCCCGCGATGCCCCGAAGCTCGGGGATGCCCCGGAGGCTTACGAGCACCCGGGGGCGAAACTGGCGGCGCTTCATCTTGGGGAGGACGTCCGTGCCCCCGGCCACGGGCAGCGCGTCGGGGCCGTGGTCCCGCAGGATCGCGAGGGCTTCCTCCAGCGCCTGGGGCCGTCGGTACTCGAACGCGGGGAGTCGCAGCATGATCGCTCCTTTAGCTCTTAGTTCTTCAACAGTTTAAGAAACTCTTCCCGAGAGATCTCTAGGTCCCGGATGATCTTGCGCAAGAGCCCGCGCCCGATGTCGCGATTCCCGTGGATGGGAACGGGAATGGGTTTCTTACCCGGCTTCTCGTAGTGGGCGTGGCTGCCGACTTGTCGCGTCTTTTGGTATCCCAGCTTCTCCAGCACCCGGATCACCTCGCGCGCTTTTAGCGTGGGGAGGCGAGTCATACCGTGATCTTTTGGATCCCAACGAATTGTACGTGGGGTTCCGCTTCTTCCCCTTGCCTCTCAAGGCAGAGCTGGATGACTTCTTTGATGTTTTGAAGGAGCTCATCCAGGGTGCGTCCTTGGGCATAGCACCCCGGAAGCTGAGGCACCTCCCCCACATAGAAGCCGTCCTCATCCTGCTCGATGACGACATAAAACTCTCGTTGTTGCTTGGTTGACTTCCTCGCGCTTCTCACCGTACACCGCCTACCATCCTAGACCTAGTTTATGAGCAACCTCCCCTGCCGGGATTCCCGGAACGCCCTTCCGTTCACGGGCCAAGCTTCTCCGCAGGCGGGCCTTGACCTCCTCCCGAAGCTCCAGCCCCTCATCGGGGTCGCCGAGCAACTCAAAAAGCGTCTGCTCCACGGTCTGCTCGATAAGCTCCTGGAGTTCCTCAACCGTGAGGTCCTTCACCTTCACCTTAGCCTTGACCCTGGGCATAGGGTTCCACCTCGCTTCGGCCGCGGGCTCACTTCTTCCAATCCTCCGGCGGCTCCACCCGGATGGGCTCCGGGAACTTGTAGTCGGGAATCCCCTTGGGGCCTACCCGCCCCTCGCCCCCCTTGAGCTTCTCCTCCAGGGCCTGGAGCACCTTCTCCGGGGTGATGGGTAGCTCTTCGATACGAATTCCCAGCGCGTCGTAGAGGGCGTTCGCCACCGCGGGCATCACGGGCAGCAGCGGCCCCTGGCCCGCCTCTTTGGCCCCGAAGGGCCCCCGCGGCTCATCCGTCTCGATGAGAATCGTCTCCACGGGGGGCATCTCCTTGAAGGTGAGCGTCTTATAATCCAGAAGCGACGGGATCTTGTGGACGTTCTTGCGGAAGATCTGCTCCTCCATCAGGGCCTCACAGAGCGCCATGTACACGCTCCCCTCGACTTGGCCCTCCACCAAGATGGGGTTGATCGCCCGCCCAATGTCGTGCGCCAGCCAGATCTTCTCTACCTTCACTTCGCCCGTCTCCCGGTCGCAGCGGGCTTGGGCGACGCAGGCCGAAAAGCTATACGCGGGCGAGGGGCCTACCCCCGACCCCTTGTATTGCCCCAGCTTCTTGGGCGGCGTGT
>JALUUA010000165.1 GCA_027021605.1 Candidatus Bipolaricaulota bacterium
CCGCCGCCGCCCATCGAAGATGAGCAGGATGCTCAAATGTGGATGAAGATCATCGGGAACCTCCCGAAGAAGGGCGAGGGGCTGTCGCCCTTCGTCTCTGACAAGGGGGACTTCCTCGGCTACTTCCTGCCCGGCGAGCAGCCGGAGGGGGCCCTCCCCCTCGACGTTTTCAAGGCCCGGGTGCAGGCGCGCACCGCTGGTACGCGCGGGCAGAAGCCGACCGAGAATGAGCAGATGGCGCTCGACCTCCTCCGGGAGCGAGGCCTCCCGGACACACCTGCGAACCGCCGGCGGGCCCTCCGCATCGTACGGCAGATGCCGCGCATCCGCCAGCTCGTTGAGAAGCGCTTTGGCGGTGGGATCATCCTCTCCCCAGACTCGCCCGAGTTCGAGCAGGCCGACCGTGTTGCCACCCGCACGGCGGAGCTAATGTGGCAGGGGCTCTCTGCCGATCGGGCCTTTGCCAAGGCCATGTCAGAGTTCCGCAAGGAACTCGCGGAGGAGCGGCAGAAGGCCCGCATCGAAGCTGCGGCCGCGGGCCGCCGAGGCCGTCGGGCAGACCGTGGTCCGCTAGGACGGTTCTTCGACCGCCTCCTCGGGCGCGAGTCCGCGCCTGAGGTGCAGGAGTGGAAGCCCGGCACTGTCCCGCAGCATGGGGAGCTTTTCCGGCTGCCCGGCCGCGAGGGCGTCTATATGTGGGACGCCACCATCAACCGGTTCGTGCGGGTCCCCGAGGAGCAGCTAAATGCCGGACCGAAAGTCAAGAAGCCCTGACGTTGTCTCCCTCGAAGAGCTAGCCCAGGAGCAGGAGACCGTCTCCCTCGACGAGCTGCTGGCCGAGACAGACCAGCGGCAGGAGACTGTCTCCCTCGAGCAGCTCGAGCAGGAGGAGGCGCAGCGCCCATCCCTGCTCGACCGAGCCATCCAGGCGGTGCAGCGCACGCCTTACGCGGCCTACGGTCTCCTCGAGAACATCGCGGAGATCGGGCTCGCCACCGCCGGCTCCTTCTGGGGCACGATGGAGACGATTGCGCTCGGGCGCTACCTCGGCGAGCCCTTCCAGGAGACCCTGCCGAAGCAGGTGGGCCTGCGCGTGCGTCAGCTCACGGAGCTGTACGATCCGCAGACGCCCGAAGGCCGCTGGCTCCAGCAAAAGCTCACCGAGCTGTTCGAGCTGGCCGGGGCTGCCGGCGAGGGCCTCGCCGAGAAGGTCTACGAGAAGACGGGCAGCCCGGCTGCTGCCGCAGCGGCGCGGGTTGCCCCCGAGGCCGCACTGATGATCGGTCCGGTGCGGGCGGCCAAGGGCGCCGCTCGCACCGCCAAAGCGGTGCGGCAGGGCCTGCGCCTCCCGCGTATCGAGCAGCCCCGTGGGGATGTGCCCATCCCCGAGCTGACCTTCAAGAGCGTCCCTGCCCGTACAATTCAGGTAGATCGGCGGGCGCTCGCCGAGAAGCCCGAGTTCGCCGAGACAGTCTCTGTCCTCGAGAAGGTCACCGACACCGACCGCGCCCAGATTCCCGTGCGGGTCACCATCGATGCGAAGGGCAAGATCGTCCCGCTCGGAGAGCGGGACGCGATCCTCGCCGCCGCTCTCCAAGAGGTCGGCGCGAAGCGTGTGCAGGTCGCCCTCGAGCGCAAGCCTATGCCGCGCGAGGCACGCGAGGCGCACGCCCGCCGCGTTGAGCGGGTCTATCGGCGGCTCGAGGAGGAGAACAAGACCGCCGAGGCCCTTGCCAAGGGCAAGTGGCAGATGCGTCTCAAGCGGCAGTTCCTAGATGTGCAGGCCCCGATCAAGGCCGTCCTCGATGCGGGCGGGCCCTTGGCCCGGCGGGCCAAGATGCGCCTGGAGCTTGCCAGCGGCGCGACTCCCTGGGCGCACTTGCAGTTCGCGCGCTGGGACAATCTCATCTACAAGGGGCTCTCCCGCGAGGAGAAGGGCCTCCTCGACCGCATCATCATGAGCCGGGCGATCCTCGATATCGACAGGCGGAAGGGGCCCGGCACAGTGCGGCACCCGGGCAAGCTCACCGGCGCCGAGCACGAAGCCTACCTCCGGTCGCTGCGCGACCGGCTGGGCCCCGAGAAGTTCGGCGAGCTGAACGCCCGCGCGACCGCTTTCTTCAAGGCAACGGAGGAGCTTCTCTCGTCCCTGCGGGACGAGGGGATCATCAGCAGGGCGCTCTACGAGCGCCTGCGCCGCTTCGAGTACGAGCCCCGCCGCTTCCTCGAATTCATCGAG
>JALUUA010000166.1 GCA_027021605.1 Candidatus Bipolaricaulota bacterium
GGGCTGGTCGGCTGCGAGCGGCTTGTGCCCCGTCCCGTGGACGGGGAGCCCCCGCCGCCCGAGGTGCAGATCTTGGACGTGCTGGCGGCGCCCACGGAGGTGCCCGGCGACCTCGCCTGGGACGGCGAGGCCCTCTGGGTGGCGGACGTTGCGGGGGAGGCGCTCCATCGGGTCTCGCCCGTCGACGGCCGGGTGCTCGCGCAGGTGCGCCTGCCGGGGCTGGGGGTGTTGGTCTTGGGGGTGGCGTGGGACGGCGAGGCCCTCTGGGTGGCGATGCCCCTCGACGGGGCGCTGTATCGCCTGGCCCCCTCAAGCGGTCGGGTGCTCGCTCGGCTGCGCCTACCCGAGGCCGTGACCGACCCGCGGGGCCTGACGTGGGACGAGGCGGGGCGGGCGCTCTGGCTGCTCGACGGGGCGGCGGGGCTGCTGCAGCTCGACCTGCGGGACGGCCGGGTGCTCCAGGGGCGGGCGGTCACCGCGGAGGACCCGCAGGGGCTGGCTTGGGACGGGGAGCGCTTCTGGCTCATCGCGCGCGAGCGGAGCCAGCTGGAGCGCGTCACCCCCCTTGGGGAGGCGGAGGCGGCGTGGCCGCTGCCCCCGCCCATCGCGGCGCCCGCGGGGCTCGTCTGGACGGGCGTCCTCGCTCCGGGACAGGGGGAGCTTTGGCTGAGCGACGAAGCGAGCGGTGCCCTCTTTCGCCTCCGGGTTCCCGACATTGGCCTGGGACCCAACAAGCCTGAGCCCGGCTTCCCGAACGAGGCCCGAGACCAGCCGCCCGCTGGGCGCTAGGGGTGACCTGCCTCACAGACGGGCGTCCGGCGGGCTTCTAGCATGGCGGGGGAAGGAAGCCTCGAAAAGGGGAGCCTCGAACGGGGAATTGGGTGCAATCGGGAAAGAATTGGGAAAGGGGAAGGGTTGAGTGAAAATGAGGCGAGGAAACGAGGGTCAGGGACCAGCGGTCCTCCGTAGGGTGAGCGGCAGAGGGCTTGTCGGAGTGCTTCGGTTGATCTTGGTCTTGGTCTTAGGCTTAGGCTTCGGCTTTGCGCCGGGGAGCGCACAGCGCAGCCTGCCGATCTCGGGCTGGTCGGAGCCCGCGCTGCTCTTCTCGGCAGGGGTGGGCAGCCCGACGGACGAGGTGTTGGGGGCCAAAGCGGCCGTCGATCAAGGGGTTGTCTTCGTCGTCTGGGCCCAGCGCGTCGCTGCCGGCACGGGAGGACAGCAAGCTGCGGACATCTTCTTCGCCCGCAGCGAGGACGAGGGGGAGACCTTCTCCGTGCTCAATCTCTCACAATCCCCCGATGTGGACTCGCGCTTCCCTGACCTTTGGGTGGACCGGAACAACGTCTACGTGGTCTGGGAGGAGGGGACCGGTCGAGATAAGGAGATTTTCTTTGTCTACAGCCAAGATCGCGGCCAGAGCTTTACGACCCCTCTCAACCTCTCCAACACCCCCAACCGGGAGGACCGGGATGCCCATCTGGTCGTGGGCTCCCGTCAGGTGGTCGTCGTCTGGGAGCAGGTGAGTGATCGAGCGAACGACAGCGACATCTACTTTGCCTTCAGCCGCGACGGCGGTCAGACGTTCAGCTCGCCGCGCAACCTCTCCTCGACCTCGGGGACCCTCTCCACCTTTCCGCAGGTAGCCCCGGGCAGTGGGGGGACGGTCTACGTGGCCTGGGAGGATGAACCCTTTGGCGGCGCCGCCGGCGGCACCGCTCAGGCGGACATCTTCTTCACGGTGCTGGACCTTCGAGGGCGCAGCGAGTCCGTGGGGCCCCGGATCAACGTCTCCAACACCCCGGGGGCGAACTCCCTAAACCCCAAGCTCGTAGCCTCTCGCAATCGGGTCTTCCTGGCTTGGGAGGAGGGAGGCACAAGCACGATCGCCCGGGACGACCGGGAGGCCCGCTTGCGGGGGGAGGACTCCGGCTCCATCTCCCAAGAGCGCGAGATCTACCTGGCCATAAGCACCGATGGCGGTCAGTCCTTTGACGTAACGAACGTCTCGAACACGCCGGAGTTCGACAGCCGCCGCCCTGCTCTTGCCCTCTCCGGGATGCGGACGCTGCTCTTGGCCTGGGAGGAAGAAGAAGGGGCGTTGGACAATTCCACGGTCGTCTCAACAGGAAAGACGGATATCTGGTTCACCCGCAGCCCCGACGGCGGCGAGACCTTCTTCCCACCGCTCAACCTCTCGCACTCGTTCGGGGTCGGCTC
>JALUUA010000167.1 GCA_027021605.1 Candidatus Bipolaricaulota bacterium
GGGTACGCCTCGAAGATCCGGGGGTCGACCCTCCCCCGGGGGTCCTTGGAGAGCAGGTAGAAGTTCGTCCCCGGCCACATCGGGTTGTAGAGCCAGCCGTTCACCCAGGTGCGCTCCCAGTGGCGCCCGTAGGGGTCGACGAGGAAGATGTCGATGGCGTCCTCGTAGGCCCGCCGCTGCAGCTCGTAGTACAGCTCGCGACGCTTCTCGGGGTCCGTCTCCCGGGCCGCCCGGTCGATGAGGTCGTCGTAGTCGGCGATCTGGGCGAGGCTCTGCCGAGCGGCAAACGCCCCCTGGCTGTGCATGTAGGGGTGCACGAAGTTGTGCGGGTCGGGGAAGTCGGCCAGCCACCCGATGATGAAGAGCGGGATCCTGCGGGCCCGGAAGTTGTCCAGGAACGTCGGCCAGGGCTCGGCGCGCACCTCCACCCGGAACTTGGGGTTGATCCGCTCCAAGCCGTACTTGAGGATCTCCGCGGCCTGGCGGCGCGACTCGTTCCCCGCGTTGTAGATCACCGTGAACGAAAAGCCCTTCTCCCAGAGCTCCCCGTCCCACGCCTTGCGGAAGTGCTCCTCGGCCTTGGCCGGGTCGTAGGCGTATACGGGGTTCTCCGGGTTGAAGTACGGGAGCGAACTGGGGATGGGGCCGCGGGCCTGGGCCGCCTCCCCGAGCATCACGTCCCGGATGTAGAACTCCCAGTTGAAGGCGTAGTTAAACCCCTTGCGGACGTGGATGTCCGTGAAGAAGTCCGGCGGGATCCCCTCGCCGTCGAGCCTCCCCGAGCCCACGTTGGGGTTCCCCTCCACGGGGATGTCGTAGTTGAAGAAGATCGCGGTGTTGGAGATCGTCGGCAGGTTGTAGACGGTGCGCACCCCGGGCAGCCCCTCCATCTGCGAGATGAACTGCGGGTCGACGGTGATGATGTCCGCGTCCCCCTGCTCGAGCATCAGCTTGCGGGTCCCGAACTCCTCGACGACCTTGATGATCACCTTCTCCAGCCGGGCGGGCTCGCGCCAGTAGCTCTCGTTGCGCACGAGCACGACCTCCTCGCCCGGGATCCAGCGCTCGAGCTTAAAGGGTCCGGTCCCGTTCGCGACGTTGTGGAGCGGGAGGTCGGCCTTCTCGACCTGGTAATAATCGCGCCAGCTGTCGCAGTTCTCGTCCCAGCCCCCCCTCTCGACCACGAACTCCTTATCCGTGATGGCCCCCCACGACGAGCCGTGGGCAATCCGCGCAAGAAACGTGGCCGAGGGGCGCAGAAGCGTAAACACGACGTTCTGCCCCTCCACCCGGACGGCTTCCAGCACGCGGCGGCACGCCTCCGCGTCGCCCACCTCCTCCGCGAGATCCCCCAGGTCGTTTACCCCCAGCAGCTCCTCGAGGAGGATCCACGCCGGGCTGTCGGGGTGGCTGTGGACCAGCAGGCGCCGGAAGGAGTACGCCACGTCCTCGGGGGTTAGGGGATTGCCGTTGTGGAACCTTACGCCCCGGCGGATGGGGAAGGTGATCCGCATCCCGCCCTCGGGGGTGAGCTCGATGAGCCCGTTCTCCACCGAGGGAACCTCCTCAGCCAACAGGGGCACGAACTCCCCTACCGTGGGCCCGGCGTAGGCGATGAGGTTCTCGTAGACGTTGAAGATCACCTGCCCGCTGGCCGTATCATAAGCGTGCACGGGGTCGAGGGTGTCCGGGCCCCCGGTGTCGGCCTGCACGAAGATGCTCGGGTTCCGTATCGCCGCGGTCCCTGCAGCCGCTTCCTCCCCAGGGGCCTCTGCCGGTTGCTCCGGCCTCGCCGCCTCCTCCTCAGGCTCGGGAGGGGGCTGGACCTCCGGCTCTGGCTCCAGCTCCTGCGCTTGTGGTTGCGCTTGCGGTTGGGCCTCCTCGGACTCCTGGGGTCCGCTCGGATTCGGATTGAGATAGATGAAGTACAGGCCGGCGGCCAGGACCGCCAGCACCACTACGACCAACCCCACGATCGCGCCCCGTCGCATGGGCCACGCACCTCCTCCCAGTTGCCGCCGATCTCGAATAGAACGGCGATCCATTCTATGACCGCGGAAAACCCCCTGTCAACCGGGGGGCTCGGCTGAAACGTACCCAGTTTTAGCTCACCCCCTTCCGAACGAGAGTCCTCGGGGGAGGATCGTGGCTCCTCAGGTACTCCAACGCCAAAAACACGAAACTCGCCCTCCCCCACGAGATCACTTGCCTCA
>JALUUA010000168.1 GCA_027021605.1 Candidatus Bipolaricaulota bacterium
AGAGCACGATCGCCCAGCGGCTGTACGAGATCCTCGGGGTGAAGTTCTACCCGCGGATCCGCTCGGGGTCGGGTGGGGGCGGTGAGGGGCTGCGGTACCGCTATTCGACGCTCTGCCAGCTGCTGCCGGCGGCCCGCCAGAGGTACCGCTCCAAGGCGCGGGAGAAGCTCGACCCGGCGCACGACGAGCTGATCGAGACCGGGTTTCTCGCCGATGTGCGCTGGGAGGAGGCCGAGGAGCGCGACTGGCTCCTGCACTATTTGCCCGGGCCGCGGGTGCGGGAGGAGCTCCGCCGGTTCCAAGTTCCAGGCCCGGAGGAGGTCCCGCTCCTGGAGGCGGGCGCCCCGGCCTCCGAAGCGGATGCCGGGGCGGAGCCGGACCCCTACGAGCAAGAGGGGCTGGTGGCGCGGATCCTGGAGGTGACCGGGGACGAGCACTCGCGGACGTTCTACGCGCAGCTGGCGCGGCGGGCGCTTTCGGAGCCGAAGCTCTACGACCTCCTGGAGCGCTGCCTTGCGGAGGTGAAGTACGAGGCGCATCAGGGGCGGATCCGCAACAAGGGGGCCGCCTTCGTGGACAAGCTCAAGCGCGCCTGCAAGGAGCGGGGGATCGACCTGGGGTTGAAATCCTCATAATCTTGCCCTAGGCATGGCTGCACCCGCTCCGCTTAAGCCGTGGGAGCGGGCTCGAGGGGGCGCACAGCCAAAAGATCCTTGGGCCCTACCCGGCGCACGTCGCGGACGGTCAGGGTAAGGACCGCCTGAGTCCGGCCGTCGGCGGTGAGGAACTCCACCTCGGCCGCCTCCCCGCCAGAGTGGACTTCGACGACGGCGCCGAGATCTCCCCGCTTAAGCCCGTGCTCGGGAAGATCCCGCGCTAAGACGACCGTCTCCAACATCCTGAACTTCATTTCGGGTAGGCCGTGACAAACCGCGGCCGCTCCTCCCCCTTTCGGATGAACCAGATCGAGATCAATTCTACCCGCTTTCCGTTGGGTCCGACCAGCGGAGCCTCGATCTTGTACTTCGTCCCGTGCTCGGAGGTGCCGACGATCTCGGCCTCCTGCGGTGTCAGGCGCTTCCCTTGGGAGAGTGCCGGATCTTGCCCTACCCTGTCAACCGGAGGGGGCCTCGGGAAGCTCCTCGAAGACCGTCAGACCCATCCGCCGGAAGTCCTCGTCGAAGGCCAAGCAGGGCAGAAACTCGGGGTATTCCGTGACGACCACGTAAGAGATCGCATCGCAGAGGGAGATCGCCTTGTCCCGGCTCAGCCGGCGGAAGGCTTGGTAAGCAGGGGGATCCGGCGGCGCCGGACGGCCTCGGCCAGCCGGAGGGCCGCCTCGTGGTCCCGGTCCCGCTCGTCCAGGAGGGCGTAGAAGAACGAGGTGTCGGCGAAGAGGGCCCTGAGCCTCATCGTGATCGGGATCGTTATCGTTTCCGGGGGCGGGCGTAGAGGTAGCGATCGTGGTCGCGGGCGGTGGGGGTGCCCGGCTCCAGCTCGACCTCGGGCTCGATCGCCTTCATCCTCTCGACGGCCCTAAGCAGGGCGGAGCCGGGGCGGACGAGCTTGCCTGGGGAGGGGGCGCGCAGCTCGCCGACGACCAGATCCCGGACGGTGATCTCGTAGACCAGATCGGGCCGTCGTTGGAGCTCCTTGAGGAGCCGGGAGAGGGCACTTCGGGCTTCGCTGACGGGGATGCGCTTCCTCGTCATCGGAAGAGGCTCACGTCCTTTCCAAGGCTTGGGGCTTCTCACTCAATATTGTACAAAAGCGGACAGAAGGGGGCAACAAAACCCCTTCCTGCTCAGCCGGAGGGGCGAGCTCCTCAGCCCGCCTTGCCCAGGTACTTGGAGCGGGTTCTTCCCTCTTCCCACCAGTAGGCGTAGAGGTAGGGGCCGTGGCCCTTGCCGCCGTTGCATTTACAGTCTTGGCCGCACCGGCGGTACTCCACCCGGAGGGTGACCGCGCCCCGTCGCTGGAGGATGGATTTGGCCTTCCCCTTGGCTTTGCCTTTGCCCTTCGCCTTCCCCTTCGTCTTGGGCTTCGGGGTGGGTTCCCTCTGGGGCCGGGCCAGCAGGGCGTGGATGAAGGCGTCCAGCTCCTCGAGCTCCTTGCGGGGCAGCTGGGTGACGATCTGCCACAGCCTTGTGTAAGGGATCTCCTTCATGGCTCTAATTTTAGCTCATATCACAAGGTCAAGGGGGCTCCTC
>JALUUA010000169.1 GCA_027021605.1 Candidatus Bipolaricaulota bacterium
ATCGAGCACCCCCTGCTCATCCTTCTTGATTCGGCGTGTCGAGCAGGATGGTACTCATCAACTACGGTTAAGTCAAGTAGAACATTTGTCTAATTTAACAATGTCAAGCTATGTTGAGAAGAAGGACAAACCCTGGTCCCACCCCACAGAATCCCGACCGAGGGATTGAAACCTCCTCCGAGCTCCACTCCACGGGAACGGGGTTGGGGGTTTCCCCAGTCCCACCCCACAGAATCCCGACCGAGGGATTGAAACACCTTCTCCCCTCCGGGTGGAAGGGAGGGTTGAGGTCCCACCCCACAGAATCCCGACCGAGGGATTGAAACATTTTGAGTCTCCTTTCTCGTGGTATCGCTCGATGGTCCCACCCCACAGAATCCCGACCGAGGGATTGAAACCTCCCCTGAGCGCCTTCTCCCCTGCTCCCCCCTAGGCGTCCCACCCCACAGAATCCCGACCGAGGGATTGAAACCGCGTGGAACCGCTCGGAGATGCCGCCGGAGCGGAGTCCCACCCCACAGAATCCCGACCGAGGGATTGAAACGGATGACTCCTATGTTGAGAAGAAGGACAAACCCTGCGTCCCACCCCACAGAATCCCGACCGAGGGATTGAAACCCTCCAGGAATACCACGATGTGGTATTCCGATACCGTCCCACCCCACAGAATCCCGACCGAGGGATTGAAACTCATGCGGAAAAGAGACGGGTTGTTCATCCAGATCAGGTCCCACCCCACAGAATCCCGACCGAGGGATTGAAACTTACCAAACCATAAACCCCCATAAACCCAAGGAGGGGTCCCACCCCACAGAATCCCGACCGAGGGATTGAAACTGGGCTGGATGCAGATTTTGTAGACGGACTGCATGCCAGTCCCACCCCACAGAATCCCGACCGAGGGATTGAAACACAAAGATTCTCGAGGAACGGACATCCCCGATCCTGTCCCACCCCACAGAATCCCGACCGAGGGATTGAAACAGTGGGATTGTCAAGGCAGCCTTGGGCGATACCCGGTCCCACCCCACAGAATCCCGACCGAGGGATTGAAACTGCCGTTGACCTCGACCCCCGGAGCGGGGATGAGTTGTCCCACCCCACAGAATCCCGACCGAGGGATTGAAACGATAGACGGGTAGTGTGGCGGGGGCGCCTTGTGGTTCGTCCCACCCCACAGAATCCCGACCGAGGGATTGAAACTTGACGGCAGGGCTCTTCTTCCAGGTGGCAAAATGCGTCCCACCCCACAGAATCCCGACCGAGGGATTGAAACCGCCTTCGCCTTCGCCTTGCTCTCGGGCTCGGGCTCGTCCCACCCCACAGAATCCCGACCGAGGGATTGAAACCACACGACCTCTGCCACCTCTGTTGCAGGGTAGTTCCGTCCCACCCCACAGAATCCCGACCGAGGGATTGAAACGATCTCCCAATCCGCGTTCAACCCCCCGTAGTACCCGGTCCCACCCCACAGAATCCCGACCGAGGGATTGAAACCGCTCAGGTTGAGGCGATGCAGGCTGAGAAGGTTGTGTCCCACCCCACAGAATCCCGACCGAGGGATTGAAACTGGAATCTTTCTACCACTACCGAATGTTCTTCTGTAGTCCCACCCCACAGAATCCCGACCGAGGGATTGAAACCAGTCAGTGATTACGGCCGGCGTAGCCGTCGGCGTGTCCCACCCCACAGAATCCCGACCGAGGGATTGAAACATCTGGTAGACCATACGCACCTCTCAGACGCCAAAGAGTCCCACCCCACAGAATCCCGACCGAGGGATTGAAACGCATCGAGGAGGCTGCTATGCTCCGCATTCCATGGGAGGTCCCACCCCACAGAATCCCGACCGAGGGATTGAAACCATCGAGAGCCACCCCAGGATGCTCCCGTTTCTGGTGAGGGTCCCACCCCACAGAATCCCGACCGAGGGATTGAAACCGGCCCTACTGCTGGGATTGTGCTCTCGCTGACGGGGTCCCACCCCACAGAATCCCGACCGAGGGATTGAAACTTGTAAACGTAGGGCACCACCCCCCTGACGGCCCCGGTCCCACCCCACAGAATCCCGACCGAGGGATTGAAACCGCCGCTCTATCCTCTTGAGCTACCGGGGCAGGTGGGTCCCACCCCACAGAATCCCGACCGAGGGATTGAAACCGATGATTCGCGGTTCCGTGCAGGTCGGCTGGAGCGTCCCACCCCA
>JALUUA010000170.1 GCA_027021605.1 Candidatus Bipolaricaulota bacterium
GTAGCCGCAAGAAGCAAGGAGAGGAGAGGAAGGGGGCGAGAAGATGGGCAAGACGGTGATGGTGATCGGGACGGGGACGATCGGGGAGCCGCTCATCGGGCTTTTGGCCGACATTCAAAAGGACGTCGGGATCGACGAGGTGATCTTCAACAAGCACACGCCCCTGGTGGACGACCGCACCAAGGTGATCTATCTCATGAAGCGCGGGGCGAAGCTCGCCGTGGACGAGGAGAAGATCCCCAAGTTCCAAGAACTGGGCATGGAGCCCAGCTACACGAAGCTCGAGGCCCTCGACAAGGCCGACGTCGTCATCGACTGCACCCCCAAGGGCTTCGGCATGGAGAACAAGCGGGAGTATTACAAAAACTTTGAGCACAACACGTTGGGATTTATCGCCCAGGGGAGCGAGTTCGGCTTCGGGAAGATGTACGTCCACGGGGTGAACGACGAGGCCCTCGTCCCCGGGGAGGACAAATACATCCAAGTCGTAAGCTGCAACACGCACAACCTGGCCGTGCTCATCCACACGCTGGCGCTGAGCGGCGGGCCCGATAATTTGATCGAGGGAAGGTTTGTGTGCATGCGCCGGGCCAACGACATCAGCCAGACGAGCTCCTACGTCCCCTCCCCCACGGTGAGCGAGCACATCGACCCGCGGTTTGGGACCCACCACGCCCGCGACGCCCACCACCTCTTTAAGACCCTGGGACTCGAGTTAAACCTCTTCTCGTCTGCGATCAAGCTGAACACCCAGTACATGCACACGATCTGGTTCCACCTCTCCCTGAAGAAGCCCACGACCCTCGAGAGGGTGCATGAGCTCTTAAACGAGAACCCGCACATCGCCGTCACGCACAAGAAGAGCGCCAATCTCGTCTTCTCCTTCGGGCGGGACCACGGGCACTACGGGAGGATTTTGAACAACACCGTGGTGGTGCTGCCGTCCCTGCACGTGAGCGAGGACGGCCGGGAGGTCCACGGCTTCTGCTTTACGCCCCAGGACGGGAACTCGCTGCTGTCCAGCGTAGCTGCCACCCTGTGGTTCCTCTACCCCGACGACTACACGGAGCGCCTCCAAGTCTTGGAGCCGTACTTCTACCAAGAGATCTAAGCAAGCCTGATGGGCTTTCCGAGGCTACGGCGGCTGGGCCGGGAGACGCTCACCGGCGCGCTGGGGTTGCTCTACCCCCCGGAGTGCCCACTGTGCGAGCGGCCTTTGGACTTTGACGAAGACGATTCTCCGCGGGGGCCCTCGAGATTCTTGTGCGCGCGGTGCCGGGAGGGGCTTGAGAAGGAGCGCATTCAGCCCCCCTACTGCGCCCGCTGCGGGGAGCCCCTCCCCAACGGCGATGCGGACCTCTGCAGGGGCTGCGCCCTCGCAGCCGTGCCCTTCGAGGGGGCCCGCTCCTACGGGCTCTATGAGGGCGGCCTCGCCCGCTTGGTACAGCTCCTGAAATATCACAGGGAGCCCGCGCTCGCGGGGGCGCTGGCTCCCCTGCTCGCTGATATCATCGCCCGCGAGGGGATCGAGTTCGAGGGGATCACGTACGTGCCCCTCAGCAAGAGGCGCCTGCGGGAGCGGGGCTTCAACCAGGCGGAGCGCCTGGCCCGCGCGCTCGGGAGGCTCTGGGGAGCGCCCGTCTTCCCCGCGCTGCGCAAGGTCCGCGAGACCGTCCCCCAGGAGGCCCTCTCCCGCCGGGAGCGCCTCGAGAACGTAAGGGGCTCGTTCGCGCCCCTGGGGAGAGCCCGCTGCGAAAGCGTTCTGCTGATCGACGATGTTTATACCACCGGGGCCACGGTGCGGGAGTGCTCCTCGGTGCTCCAAGAAGCGGGCTACGAGCGCGTCTTTGTGCTCACCGTCGCCCGCACGCCCCATCCCCGCTCCTCCCCCGCCGCGGAGGGGAACCCGAAGGAGGTCGAGGCTTAGCCCATGGACGTCGAGACCCTGGTGCTCACGGAGTACGCCTCCAACTGCTACATCGTGAAGTCGGGGGGCGAGGCGATGATCATCGACCCCGGCGAGCCCAGTCCCTTAATTCTAGAACGCGTTCGGGGCTCTACGGTGAAGTACATCGTCAACACCCACGCCCACCCCGACCACATCGGGGGGGACGCGTATCTCAAGGAACAGCTCGGCGCACCGCTGGTGCTCCACCCCGACGATCGAGAGCTGCTGCGGGCCCTCTTGGGGGATGCCGTCGAGCCCGACCTCTGGGTCCGCGAGGGGGACGTGCTCGAGCTGGGGGAGCTTCGATTCGAGGTTTTGCACACCCCGGGCCACACGCCGGGGAGCATCACGCTCATGGAGCGGGAGGAGCGGGTGCTCTTCGTGGGGGATCTGTTGTTTGCGGGCTCGATCGGCCGGACGGATTTCCCCGGCGGGTCGGACACCCAGATGCGGAAATCGTTGGCGCGGGTCGCTATGCTGGAGGGCGACTGGAAGGTCTTTTCGGGCCACGGGCCCGAGACCACCCTGAGCCACGAGCGCTGGACCAACCCCTTCCTGACGGGGTTGCCCGAGCTGGGGGTCTGACGAGAGGGGAAGGGAGAGCCGGGATGCCCACGCGGGAGGAGATCGAGGAGATCCGGGCGCGGGTGAACATCGCCGACGTCGTCGGGCGGTACGTTCACCTCAAGCCCCAGGGGAGCCGCTACGTGGGGGTGTGCCCCTTCCACCCCGACAAGAGCCCCTCGTTTACCGTAAGCCCCGAGAAGGGGCTGTACCACTGCTTCGGCTGCGGCGAGGGCGGGGACGTCTTCCGCTTCCTGATGGCCATCGAGCGCATCGAATTTCCCGAAGCCGTCCGCCGCCTCGCCGAGGAGGCGGGGGTCCCCCTCTCCCACCGCGACGGGGGAGCGGAGGGGGGCCAAAAGGAGCGCCTCCGGGCGCTCTTGGAGCGGGCGGTCCGCTTCTTCGAGGGGAAGCTCTATGAGCCCCTGGGACGCCGGGCGCTCCGCTACCTTCAAGAGGCCCGCGGCTTCACGGAGGAGACCCTTCGTCGGTTCCGGCTGGGGTACGCCCCGCCCGGGGATCTCCTGCTCCAGACCTTCCAAAGCGAGCTATCAGAGCTTCAAAAGCTGGGCTTGGTGCTGGAGGGGGACCGCGGGCGGTGGAGCTTCTTCCGCGATCGGGTGATCTTTCCCCTTGCGGACGCCCAGGGGCGGGTGGTGGGCTTTGCGGGACGGACCCTTAAGGACGAGGAGCCCAAGTACTTAAACACCCGCGCCACGCCCCTCTTCGAGAAGAGACATCTGCTCTATGGTCTTGCCCAAGCCCGAGCGGGGCTTGCGCAGCAGGGCTTTGCGCTGCTGGTGGAGGGCTACACCGACGTCCTCGCGGCCCACCAGCACGGCTTTACGAACGCCGTCGCCAGCATGGGGACGGCCTTTACCCCGCAGCAGGCCCGCCTGTTACGGCGGTTCGTTCCCAAGGTGCTCCTGGCTTACGATCGGGACGCGGCGGGCCGGGCAGCGACCCTGAGGGGCATGGCCCAGCTGCTGCGGGCGGGACTGGAAGTTGAGGTCGTGGTGCTGCCGCCGGGGGAAGACCCCGACGGGCTGCTGCGCCGCGGGGGCCCCGAGGCGTTTCGGGAGTTTCTGCAGCGGGCGAGGCCCTTCCCCGAGTTCTACGTGCAGGCCCTCTTGGAGGAGCACGACGTCCAGAGCATCCGCGGGCAGGAGGAGGTTCTCACGGAAGTCAGGGCGTTTCTGGCGCACATCGAGAGCCCGGCGCTGCGGGCGCGGATCCTGCGGGAACTGTCGGCGAGCTTGGATATCCCCGTAGAGGAGCTGCAATCCGTGGTGCGCGGGAGGCGGGGGATGCAAGGGGAGGGACCGGCGGCTATAATGGCTCCCGAAGCCCCGAAGCGAGCGCAAGTGCCGGCGCAAGTGCACGTGCAAGCGCGGGCGTGGGGGGTGGAAGAGCACTTGATGTCGCTCTTGCTGCAAGGTGTGTTACCTCTGGAGCGGGCCGTCCGAGAGCTGGCCCCGGTGGACTTCCCCCGGTTTTCCCCCGCCATACAGACGCTCTCTTCCCTCTGTCGCGAACGAGAGGAGCGCGGCGAGCCCCTTCCGGAGCGCTTGGTGGGCCCGGAGGGCCAGGCGCTCCTGGGGGAGTGGCTCGAGCGCCTCGACCCCGAAACCCAACGGGCGCTGCGGGAGCTGGCGGTCAGCGAGAAGAGGGACTGCGACGAAGACCGAGCGGTGGAAGAGCTGATCGGACGTCTGCGACTCCGGAGCGTCGAGCGGCGGCTCCGCGAGATCCAGCGGGCGATTCGCGAGGCGGAACGGACGGGCGATCGAGCCGCCTTGGAGCGGCTGCAGGGCGAGCAGCAACGGGAGCTGCACGAACGGCGACGGCTTCTTACGCGACTGGGCTCCAGAGCAGCGCAGGGAGGAGGGAGACACGTCTATGGGTGATCCGCAGACCAACGGGGCGGAGTTCCTTTCCAACGGACAACGCCTCCGTCTCAACGGGGAGTTCGAGGGGGACCTCTTCGAGCTGGGGCTGACGGCCCCGCCCGAAGATCTCGACGAGGAGATTGAGGAGGAATCGTTCCTCACGGAGGCCGACACCGACGACGAGGAGGAGAAGGAGCTGCCCAGCTCCTCCGGCGATCCCGTCAAGATGTACCTCCAGGAGATCGGCAAGATCCCGCTGCTCACCCGCGAACAGGAGGTGGAGCTGGCCAAGCGGGTCGCCGACGGGGACGCCCAGGCCCGCGAGGCCCTCATCAACGCCAACCTCCGGCTGGTCGTCTCGATCGCGAAAAAATACATTGGCCGCGGCCTCTCCTTCCTGGACCTGATCCAGGAGGGGAACCTGGGGCTCATGAAGGCCGTGGAGAAGTTCGACTGGACCAAGGGGTATAAGTTCAGCACCTACGCCACCTGGTGGATCCGCCAGGCCATCACGAGGGCCATCGCCGATCAGGCCCGAACCATCCGCATTCCCGTCCACATGATCGACACCGTCCGCGAACTCCAGCGCGTAAAGAAGGAACTCATCCAGGAGACTGGCGAGGTCCCCGACCAGGAGACCCTGGCCCAGGAGCTGGGGATGCCCGTGGAGAAGATCAAACGGGTGGAGAACGTCTCCCAGTACACCAGCTCCTTGGAGCGCCCCATCGGCGAGGACGAGGAGGACTCCCTCGGCGACTTGATCCCCGACGAGCACGCCCCCTCCCCCACCAAGGAGGCGTACAAGCAATTCATGATGGAGGAGCTGGAGCGGGCGCTGAGCCAGCTCAGCCCCCGAGAGCGGGAGATCCTCATCCTGAGATACGGAATCAAGGACGGTCATCCTCGCACCCTCAAGGAGGTGGCCGGGGAGTTCAACATCACCCGCGAGCGGGTCCGCCAGATCGAGATCAAGGCGCTGGATAAGCTGAAGCACCCCACCCGCAAGGAGGAACTGAAGAAGTTCCGCCAGCTCCTCCTCAGCGAGGACGCCGGCCTCTAGCCCTTGCTTACGTGACGGAGCGCGAGAGCGAACGCGAGCCCGTCTTGGTGATCCTGGGCCCCACGGGCGTGGGGAAGTCCCGGGTAGCCTACGAGCTGGCGCGGCGCCTGGGCGACGTCGAGATCATCTCGGCCGACGCCCGGGCCATCTACAAGGGCATGGACGTCGGGACGGACAAGCCCCCCAAGGAGTGGCGCGAGCGTGTTCCTCATCATCTCATCGACATCAAGGAGCCCCACGAGCGCTACAGCGCGATGGACTTCCGCCGGGACGCTTTACGGCTCATCAGCGACATCCGAAAGCGGGGCGGGCGACCCGTAGTCGTGGGCGGGAGCACCCTGTATTTGGACGCCCTCTTCGGGAAGCTCTTCGAGGGACCTTCAGCGGACCTCGCCCTACGGGCGGAACTCCAGAAGCGTCCGCTGGTCGAGCTGTATGAGGAGCTCAAGCGAGTGGACCCCGAGGCCGCGCGGAGAATTCACCCCAACGACCGTCTGCGGATCGTGCGCGCTTTGGAGGTCTACCGCGTGACGGGGCGGCCGATCAGCGAGCTGCAAAAGCGGCTGCCGAAGCCGCCCTTCCGTTTTCTGAAGGTGGGGCTTACGGCCCGACGGGATGTTTTGTACGAGCGCATCGACCGCCGCGTCGACGAGATGATGCAGAAGGGGCTTCTGGAGGAAGTAAAGGCGCTGCGGCCCAAGGTTCCGAAGGGCTCACAGGCGTACAAGTCGAACGCCTACCGAGAGCTCTTTTTGTATCTGGAGGGCGAGATCCCCTCCTTGGAAGAGGCGATACGACTCATCAAGAAGCACACCCGCGGCCACGCGCGGAGGCAGCTCATCTACTTCAAGCGCGATCCCGAGATCCACTGGATCGACACCACGGAGCGCGCTCCCGAAGACGTCGCCGAGGAGATCTTGAACTTGCTACAATCCCGATCCCGCGATTGCAGCAAACTATGAAGGTCTTCACGGGCCAGCAGATGAAGGCGTTCGACGCGCGGGCGATGCGCGACTTCGCCCTCCCCAGCCTGCTGCTGATGGAAAACGCCGGACGGAGCGCCTGCGACGCCCTTTTTGAGCATCTCCCCGATCTCCTCAAGAAGCAGGTGGTGATCGTCGCGGGCAAGGGGAACAACGGCGGGGACGGGCTCTGCCTGGCCCGCCACCTCCTCGCGCGCGGGCTTCCCGCCTCCCGCTTGAAGGCCCTCGTGGTGGGCAACCCCGACAAGCTCTCGGAGGAGACCCGCACGCAGGCCGAGATCCTCGAGCGCTTCGGGCTCCCCATCCGCTACGTCCGAAGCGAAGGCGATCTGGGCGTTCTCGAGGAGACGCTTCGTGGGGCGGACATCGTCGTGGACGCCCTCCTGGGCATCGGGGTCAAGGGCCCCGTCCGCGGGCTCCTCAAGCCCGTAATCGAGTTCATCAACCAAAGCCAAGCGTTCGTAGTCAGTGTGGACCTGCCCTCCGGCGTGGACGCGGACACGGGCCACGTGGGGGGCGTAGCCGTCAAGGCGCACCTTACAATCACGCTGGAGGCCCCCAAGCTGGGGCTCCTCCTGTATCCGGGACGGGATTACGCAGGCGAGATCGTCGTCGCGAGGCTGGGGTACCCGCCGCCCCTCCACGAGCAGTTCGAGACGGGCCTGGAGCTCGTCGAGGCGGGCTTCGTGCGGGATCGGCTGCCCCGGAGGAGGGCGTACAGCCACAAGGGGACGTACGGGAAGGCGCTGATCGTGGCGGGCTCGCGGGGCCTCTCGGGCGCCGCCATCATGACGGCCGAAGCGGCCTTGCGGGCGGGGACGGGGCTCGTGTATTTGGCGTATCCCCAAAGTTTGAGCCCCATGATCGAGGCACGGGTGCTGGAAGCCGTCAAGCTCCCGCTGCCGGAGCGTGAGGGCGTGCTGGCCGAGAGCGCCGCCGATCCCGTCTTACACTTTATCCACGAGCAAGAGGTGAACGTCATCGCCGTTGGACCGGGGCTTTCCCGCCAGCCGACGATTTCCCAATTGCTGAAGCAATTGCTCCCCAAGCTCAAGATCTCCATCGTAATCGACGCCGACGGGATCAACGCCTTGGCTTCCCCGGAAGGCCGCAAGCTTCTCAAGAAAACAGCCAAAGACACGTCCATCGTGCTCACGCCCCACCCGGGCGAGCTCTCCCGTCTCATCGAGCGCTCCGTCCCGGAGATCGAGCAGGCGCGGGTGGACGTGGCCCTCGACGTCGCGCGGGAGTTCAACGTCGTGCTGGTGCTCAAGGGCGTGCCCACGGTGACGGCGCTGCCCTTCGGAAAAGTTTACATCAACAACACGGGCAACTCCGGCTTGGCGACAGGCGGGAGCGGGGACGTGCTCACGGGGTTGATCGTGGGCCTGATCGCGCAAGGGATGCCCCCTGAAGAGGCCGCGCCCGCGGGCGTCTTCCTCCACGGGCTCCTGGCCGATCGCTTAAAGCCCAAAACGGGCGAGCGGGCGATGCTCCCTCGAGATCTTCTGGCCGTGTTGCCCGACGTGCTGAAGGAGTTCGAGAGTTGAAGTCAGAGTCGGAGGTGAGGCCACGGTGAAGTTCCGTGTGATGATCGAGCAAGATGAAGATGGCATGTACGTGGTGGAGTGCCCGGCGCTGCCCGGTTGCGTGTCCCAAGGCCGAACCCGAGAGGAAGCCTTGAGAAACATCCAAGACGCGATCCGGGGCTACCTGGAGAGCTTAAAGAAGCACAACGAGCCCATTCCTGAGCTGCTAAAATGAGCACTCGACTCGTCGACACCCACGCGCACCTCGACGCGCCCCCGTTCGACGGGGATCGCGAGGCCGTCGTCCAAAGGGCGCGGGAGGCGGGCATCGCGGTCGTCACCATGGGGACGGATTTGGAGTCGAGCCGGAGGGCCGTCGAGATCGCCGAGCGCTATGCCCCCTGGGTTTGGGCCGCCGTCGGGGTGCATCCCCACGAGGCGAGGCGCTACGTTCACAAAGGGCGCTTCGACCCCCGCGCGCTCGAGGAGCTGGAGCGGCTGCTCCAGCGGGCGCGGGTCGTGGCCGTCGGCGAGATCGGGCTCGATTATTTCAAGGAGTTCTCGCCGCGGGACGCGCAGAAGATCGCGCTGGAGGCCCAGCTCGAGCTGTCCCAACGCTGCGAAAAGCCCGTCGTGCTGCACAACCGCGACTCCGAGGGCGACTTGATCCCCGTCTTGAAGCGCTATAGCCTGGGGGGCGTCTGGCACAGCTTCACGGGGGATCGGGCGCTGTTGGAGCGGGTGCTGGAGCTGGGGCTCTACGTGGGCGTAAACGGCATCGTGACCTTCCCCAAGAGCCAAGCGCTGCAGGAGGCCGTGCGGGCCGCGCCCCTCGACAAGCTGGTGGTCGAGACGGACGCGCCCTACCTGGCGCCCGTCCCCCACCGCGGGAAGCGCAACGAGCCCCTCTTTGTGCGGGACGTCGCGGCGTTCGTGGCCCAGCTCAAGGGGCTCTCGACCGAGGAGCTGTCCGAGGCGACCACGGCCAACGCCGAGGATCTCTTTGGGGCACGCCTTCCCTAGAAACGGGCAGGGCATCGGAAAACGGAAAAGGAAGGAGAGCACGTCCATGAGCCAAGGAACCAAGGCGGAACCTTTGACCCGAAGGGAATTCCTGCGGACGTTAAAGGTCCTCGGGGCGGGCGCGCTGGCCCTCGGGTGGGGGCTCGCCCCCCGTCCCCTTCGAGGCCGGAGCGATACCCGCCTGAGGGTGGCCGTCTACGCCGGTCCGGGGACGTGGCCGGAGGGACGGCAAGCGATCCATCAATTCGTGCGCTCCCTCGGTGGGGAGAGCCGGGAGGTTAGCCCGTGGGACGTTGACCGTTGGGACCCTGACCCGGGCAGATCAAGGTATCAAGCGATCTGGGTGCCGGGGGGCTGGGCCTATGACTACAAGCGCTGGATCGGGGCCGAGGGCAAGCGACGCCTGCGGGCGTTCGTCGCCGCGGGCGGCCTCTACATCGGCAGCTGCGCCGGAGCCTATTTTGCCTCCGACTTCATCGTTTGGGAAGGGGAGCGCTACGAGTACGACCTCGACCTGTTTCGGGGCAGCTCCGAGGGGCCGATCCCCCAGGTCGCGCCCTGGCCCCGGTGGACCCTCACCCCCGTGTGGGGGGAGGGGGCGGAGGAGCCGCTGCCCATGCTCTACTACGGGGGTCAGATCTTCCGGACCGAGGTCCTCGAGCGGGAGGTGCGGGTGATCGCCCGCTGGGGGGAGGAGGCGGGGCCCCAAGCGGGGGAGCCCGCCGGGATCGTGGTGCGCTACGGCGAGGGCCGCGTCCTGCTGCTGGGCCCGCATCCCGAGATCGGCTACGATTTCGACCGGCGGCGGTGGGACGTCCGCGGGGGAAACGGGGCGCAGTGGGCTTGGCTGGGCAGCCAACTGGAGGCCCTCTGCGAGCAGGCGTGCGCGTGACGCGAAGAGACAGGACGCCCCCCACACACCAAGGCGCCGTTAAGAAGAGCGAGATGGGGTAGACTGGAAGGGAGGTGATGCCGATGACGATTACCTTCCACAAGCTGGGCCAACTCTTCCGAGAACACGG
>JALUUA010000171.1 GCA_027021605.1 Candidatus Bipolaricaulota bacterium
TTCACCCCTCCGCCCTCTTCAGGAAATCCCGGATCAACCGCTCCCGTTCGTCCGGGGGCAGCCGGTATCGCTCCATCCCCAGGAGCCGCCGCTGGCGGGTCACTTCGTACAAAAACAGGGCCACCGTGACGCTTAAATTGAGGCTGCGCACCATCCCGACCATGGGGATCGTCACCCGGCGGTCGGCCATCTCCACGGCCTTGGGGGAGAGCCCCCGGTGCTCGTTCCCGAAGAGCAGCGCGATCTTTGGGTTTTCAAAGCGGGCCTCGTAGATCGACTCCGCCTCCGGGTCCACCACCGTGGCGATCAGCTCGTAGCCCTCCCGCTTGAGGTCGTTCAAGCACGCTTCCGTAGAGCGATAGACGCAGAAGTCGAGCCACTTGTTCGCCGAGGCGGACGTGGCTTTCCCCTCCTGCTTGGGGTTAAAGGGCTCCTCCTGTTCGAAGATGAGGCAGACCCGCTGAAAGCCAAAAGCCTCCACGGAGCGGAACGAGGCCGCGGCGTTGTGGGGATCGTAGACGTCCTCCAACACGACAACGCCCTGCTGGCGCTTCGAGACGACCTGGTGGACGCGCTGCCTGCGGGCTTCCGTGACCATTGTGGCTCTTGTTGTTCTCCGGGAACGTCTACACGGCCTTCGGTAGCGGCATCGGAGGTCCCGGCATTACGGCTCTTGTTGTTGTCCCGGGAACCACCAGCCGTCGGAGTCCGTCTCCAGAATCACGCGGGCCAGGCGCCGGGCCGTCTCGGTCTTAAGGCGGGTAAGCACGTAGGGAACCCACTTTTCGGCCTTCTTGTTGCCCAGGTCGAGCTGCTCCTTCAGGGAGAGCAAAAGCTCGAGCTGGTCCGCGTCGCGGGCGATTTGCGCCTCCCGGGTGCCCTGGGCCTCGAACTCCTCGACGAGCCCTTTTACCTCCGAGCCGAAGGGCAGGCCCCGGGTTTGGTCCTCCAGGGCACGGGCCCCGTCGGCCGTCGTGTAGCGCTTGGAGACGTTGTTTAAGTCCGAGGTGCGGGTCTCGGGGAGGTCGTGGAAGAGGCAGAGCTTCAGCACCCTTCCGACGTCGGCGCCCTCTAGGGTTGCCAGGACGTACCCCAGCACCGCGGTGCGATGGACGTGCTCGGCGATCGACTGGTCGCCGCTCCCCAGGAACGCGAACCCCGTCCGGGGGAGCTTGGCCAGCATCCCCGCCTCGAAGAGAAAATCTGCGATGCGCTTGAGACTTTCAGCCCCCATGTTCCTCCCCGGCTTCGCGAAGGACCCGCGCGTACAGCTCTTGCCTGACTCCTTCTGAATCAGAGCTTTTGGAGGATCTCCAGCTTTCCAATGACGGCTAAGTTCATGAGAGGGGATGTGTCGCTCACGACCTTCACGATGCGTTCAGCTCTTCGAGCGCCTTGAGGTCCTTTTCCAGCCCTTCCTGACCGTAGTGAACGGGAACCCCGCGGCTGGCCAGCAGGTGTTGGAACCGCAGCCGGTCCATGCGCGCAAGGCGGGCAGCCTGCGCCAGCGTGAGCTTGCCCCTTTGAAAGAGCAGGAGGGCGATCTCTTGGCGCAGCTCCTCCTCCGTCATCTTGGCGATCTTTAAGATTTCATCCTCGATGACCAGCCCCATGGGCCACCTCCGGCTCCGGTGTTGGATCTTACAGCTTCTCCTTGAGCTTGGCCAGCACGTTGAGCGCCTCGATAGGCGTCAGTCGCTCGACGTCGATCTTCTTGAGCTCCTCGATCACAGGATGGGGCTCGCCCCCGAAGAGCGCGGGCTGCACGATCACCCGGGGCTTTACGGGCTTCTTGCCCTCGATCGCCTCTAGGGGGTTGCCCTTTAAGATCCGGTGCAGGATCTCGCTGGCCCGCTCGATCACGGCTTGGGGCAGGCCCGCCAGCTTGGCCACGTGCACCCCGTAGCTCCCCTCGGCCGCCCCCCGCTCCACCCGGTGGAGGAAAATCACGTCGTCCCCGTGCTCGGCGACGAGCACGTGCATATTTACGACCCCGGGGAGCTTCTCGGCCAGGAGCGTCAGCTCGTGATAGTGCGTCGCAAACAGCGTCTTGGCCTTGATGTTCTTCACCAGATATTCGGCCACCGCCCAGGCGATCGCGACCCCGTCGAAGGTGCTCGTCCCCCGGCCCATCTCGTCTAAAATTACGAGACTGCGCTCGGTGGCGTGGTTGAGGATGTTGGCCGTCTCTATCATCTCGACCATGAACGTCGAGTAGCCGAAGGCGAGCATGTCGCTGGCGCCCACCCTCGTGAAGATCCTGTCCACGATGGGCAGGACGGCCCGCCGGGCGGGCACGAACGAGCCCATCTGGGCCATAAGACAGATCAGCGCGTTCTGCCTCAACCAAGTCGACTTCCCCGACATGTTGGGTCCGGTGAGCACCACCAGCGTCTCGTCCTCGGCGAGATGGAGATCGTTGGGCACGAAGGGCGACGCCCCCTGGATCGCCTCGATCACGGGATGGCGCCCCTCCTCGATGTGGATCTCGCGCTTGTCCGTGAACGCGGGCCGGGTGTAGCCCCGCTTCTTGGCCACCTCCGCCAGCGCCGCGTAGACGTCGACCTCGGCCAGGACGCGGGCGAGGGATTTCACGTCGTCCACGCGGGCCGCCACCCGGTCCCGCAGCCGACAGAAGAGCTCGTACTCCAGCTTCTGGGCCCGCTCCTGGGCCGCGAGGATCTTCTCCTCGTACTCCTTGAGCTCCGGGGTGATGTAGCGCTCGGCCTGGGTGAGCGTCTGCTTGCGGATGTAGTCGCTCGGGACGCGCTTGGTGTGCGTCTTGGTCACCTCAATGTAGTACCCGAAGACGGTGTTGTAGCCCACCTTGAGCGACGGGATCTGGGTGCGCTCGCGCTCCCGGGCCTCCAGCTCCAGGATCTTCTGCTTGTACTCGCGCTCTTGGGCCTTGAGCGCGTCGAGCTCGGGGAGGAACCCCTCGCGGAAGATGTTGCCCTCTTTCAAGGTGAGGGGCGCGTCCTCGCGCAGCGCCTGGAGCTCCTGGGCGATCTCCTCCAGCCGAAGCCCCTGCAGTCGGTCCACCAGTGCCCGCAGGCGCTCGGGGATTCTGCTTTCCCCTCGGCCCCCGCCGCCGAGGGATTCGAGAAGCGCCCGGAGCCGCCCCTCGAGGAGGGGGAGCTGCCGAAGGGACTGCTGCAGCGAGAGCAGGTCCCGGGGCGTGGCGCGGCGGGCCCCCAGCTTCCCCGCCAGGCGCTCGACGTCGTAGACTTGCGCGAGGAGATCCCGCAGCTCGCGTCGGGCCAGCTCCTGTTCGTAGAGAAGCTCCACGACGTCGAGGCGCCGCTCGATCGCCCCCCGATCCAAGAGGGGGGCCAGGAGCCAGCGGCGCAGCAGCCTCTCGCCCATGCCCGTGACCGTCTCATTCAGGACGCTCAAGAGCGTGTGCCCCTCCCCGCCCGTGCGCAGCTCCTCCACCAGCTCTAAGTTGCGCTGGGTGAAGGGGTCGAGCTGGACGAACTCCGTGACGGCGTAGAAGGTAGGGGGGCTGAGGTGTTGCAGGCCCTCCCGCTGGGTCTCTCGGAGGTAGCGGAGAAGCCCCCCGGCGGCCCGGGCGGCGCACTCCGTGAGCCCCAGCCCTTCGAGCGAGAGGAGGCCGAAGTGCTCCTTGAGCGCCTCCCCCTGGAACTCCCCCCGGTCGCGGGAGGTGATCGCCAAACGCCCTTCCGGCTCGCTGAGAAGCTTTGGGATATCGGAGGCGGAGGCGGTAAGGCCCTCGGGAAGGACGAGCTCCGCCGGCCGCAGGCGGGCCAGCTCGTGCCTCGCCTCCTCCGGGGAGGGGAGTTCGGTGGCCCGGAACTCCCCCGTGGAGACGTCGGCGTAGGCGAGCCCCACTCGCCCCTTCCCGTCAGGGTAGACGGCGACGAGGTAGTTCCCCTTGCCCGGCTCCAGCACCTCCTCGTCGAGGACCGTTCCGGGGGTGACGATGCGCACCACGTCCCGCTCGACGAGGCCCTTGGCCTCGGAGGGGTCCTGGAGCTGGTCGCAGAGCGCGACCTTGTAGCCCTTTTTCAGGAGGCGGTGGATGTAGGCGCTCGCCTTCTTGATGGGCACCCCGGCCATGGGCGCCCCCTCGCGCTGCGTGAGCACCAAGTCGAGTTCGCGGGCGCACAGCTCCGCGTCCTCGTAGAACGTCTCGTAGAAGTCCCCCAGCTGAAAGAACAAGATCACGTCCCGATGGCGGGCCTTGATGTCGAAATACTGCCGCATCATCGGGGTGAGCCGTTTGGGCTTTGCCATGGCCGTCCCATGCTAGCGCCAGGGGCACTTCCGAGCAAGCCCGGAAGTACCCTTGGCGCGTACCCGGTTTGGACGAGAAGCCCCCCGAGGGAAAGCTCGTGGAAACGCTCGCCCTGACCCCCTACCTAACCGTCGATTGAGGAAACTTAATAGGCGCCGACGGCACGATCGGGTTCTACGTACTCGATAACGATGTGCTCCTGATCAACTCCTTCTTGTTCGGGGTGCTTGAGGAGCTTGTTGGAGGCATCTGTGGCGGCTGGCTGACTCTCTCGATTCAGGAATCCCTCGAATCGTCTTTGCCGGCCCTCGAGCGCCCTCAGACCCCCTTACGGATTCGCAATCGTCCCCGCCGATAGACGGCGAACTTGCCGGGAAGCTTTGTCCCATGTCGCTCGAAGATTCGCCGCACCACTTCTACCTTTGTCCGGCTATCGGCCGCTTCCAGCCGGAGGAGGAGCACCCCGGCATGCCGCTTCCCGGAGCGGTGTACGAGCTCGCCGAAGTCC
Source organism: Candidatus Bipolaricaulota bacterium (assembly GCA_027021605.1). Classification (GTDB taxonomy): domain Bacteria; phylum Bipolaricaulota; class Bipolaricaulia; order RBG-16-55-9; family RBG-16-55-9; genus JALUUA01. The sequence goes on from JALUUA010000171.1 coordinate 4,767, forward strand.
TTGTCCATGGTGAGGATCAAGCGATGCTCCCGAACGGCCTGCTCTAGGATCTCCTCGTCCGGCAGGCGTGGATCGAGGTCCCGCACGGCGAGAACATCGTGACCTTGGGCCCGGAGCCAATCCTCGACCGCTTTGCCTACCCCGACGTCCGCCAAGAGCTTCACGTCTGCCGGCTCCTCCGCCTGCGGATCGCTTCACCTTCACTTGATTTCTACCGGGTACACTTCTTCCTCGGCGATCTGCTCCGCGGCGTAGGCCAGCACGGCTCGGATGTCCTCCGGCTCCAGTTCCGGGTAATCTCTCAGCAGATCTTCTTGGGGAACGCCGGCGGCCAAGGCTTTCAAGATCTGCTCCACGCTGATGCGCAGCCCCCGGATTGTCGGCTTGCCCCGTAAGACTTTGGGGTCCACGGTGATGCGCTTCAGCAGCTCGTTCGGATCCTTCATCGAGCATCGAGCCCTCGCTTTCCGAAGCAGGGTCTGATCCATTATACACGGGCCTTGAGGAAGGAACCCATCTCATTTCAGCACCGGTTCAGCGAACCCGAACAGCCGAGGATAGGAATCGGAGTGCAACTCAGACCGATCTTGGGCTTGGAGCCAGCGAAGACCCGATGAGCCGCCCCTCCTGCGCCTTGGCCACCTACCGGGCGGAGGATGACCGCCACCCCTCCCAGGGTCGCGCCGCCGAGGAAGCTCAGCGAAGCCCCCTACCGTACCGTCTGGCTGGGGTACACGCCGGATTGGATTCCCCCTCCCTTGCAGAAGGCCCCCCGTAGCGCTAGAGTAGAGCCTCCTATGGCTACCCAAACCCGAAGGCGTCGACGGAGGCGCTCCGTCGTCGAGCCGATTCGCGAGCTGGAGCGCATCCAGATCGTCGAGTGCGGCGAGCCGCTCGTCTCGCTCAAGGAGCGCTGCCCGGGGATCTTGTTGACCGACGAGCCCGACCGCTCCGGCGGCCCCCGGCTCTTCTTCCTGCGCGAGACCGTCGCCCGGATGCTCAACGAGGCCCAGGCCCTCCTCCCCAAGGGCTTCCGCCTCAAGATCTGGAGCGCCTACCGCACCCTCGAGTACCAACGGCGCATCTACCAGGAGGTCTACGAGCGCTTCAAGGACGAGCACCCGGAGTGGCCGGAGAACATCCTGCGACGCCAGGTCAATCGCTTTGTGCACCCCCCGGACGCCAAGGCCCCGCCGGGCCACTGCACCGGAGGGGCCGTCGACCTCACGATCGTGGGACCCGACGGGGAGGAGCTGGACATGACCTCGCCCTACAGCGCCCAAGTGCCCGAGCGGATGCTCACCGCCGAGACCTTCAGCCCCAAGATCAGCCCCCAGGCCCGCAAGAACCGCGAGTTTCTGCTGCGCATCATGACGGAGGTGGGGTTTACGAACTACGCCGGCGAATGGTGGCACTTCTCGTATGGGGACAGCGGCTGGGCCTGGCGCCTGGGCCGAAAGACGGCGATCTACGGCCTGGCCGAGCCCACCCCCGAGATCCGGCGCATCCTGGAGCAGGGGCAGGCCGACGCCCCCTCCGCCCCGGCCGCTAGGAGCGCTTGAGCACCAAGGTCAGCGATCGCTTCAGCCGCTCCAGGCCCCGCTCCAGGGCCTCGGTGTCCGGCGCCCGCTCCCGGGGCTCGGATGGGGATGAGGGGGACAATGGGGATGCGGTGGCGTCCCCCGACCCCGCGCCCTCGGCAGCCCCGCGGAGCAGGGATTCCATCTCCTGCACCAGGTAGAGGGCGAGGATGCGGTTTACGGCGGAGCGCAGGGCCATCAGCTGGACGAGCACGTCGTCGTAGGCTTCCCCGCTCTCCACCATCAGGGCCACGCCCCGGACGTGCCCCTCCAGGCGGTGGAGGCTGCGGATCAGCTCCTTTTGCGGGTCCTCCGCAGAGGGGGAGGGAGTTTCGGCCATTCCTACCCGCCTCCTTCCCGGCTCCTTTCCAGCTCTTTCCCGGGTCTTTTTTTCGGGCGCCGCCTCGCGCCCGGAAGCGAAGCGAAGGCCCCGGGGTGCCCGCCCGCACCCCGTCGCGCCGTTCGCCGTACGTATCCCACCGTAGCAAACGCCGGGGATCGGGTGCAACCCCGGAGGGACTCCGTTACAATGGACGCGCGATGAACAAGGAGCTTGAGGCCCTCTTAGCGCTGCACGCTCAAGACGCCCGCCTCCGGTCGTTGGAAGGGAAGCTCGACCGCCTCCTGGCCCAGAAGAAGCAGTTGGAGGAGACGATCGCCTCCGAGGAGCGGGAGCTGGCCGCCCGCCGGGAAGCCCTAGAGGAGCTGAGGCGCCGCAGCCGGGAGCGCGCCGCCGAGGTCGACGACCTGGACACCCAGATCCGCAAGTACCAACACCAGCTCGACGAGGGCCTGCTGAGCTTCAAGGAGATGGAGGCGCTGCGGGAGAAGGTCCAGAGCAGCCGGGCGCGCATGGAGTCCCTCGAGGAGGAGGCGATCGCCCTTCTGGAGGAGGTGGAGCGGGAGGAGGCGGCGATGGAGGAGCGCGAGGCGGCCTTCCGGAGGTGGCAGGCGCGGGTCGCCGAGGAGCTTGCCGAGCTGGAGCGGGCGATCGCGGCCCAGCGCCAAGAGCTGGAGGCGGAGCGCTCCAAGCGCGAAACCCTGGCCCTCCAAGTCGATGGAGCCCTCCGCGAGCAGTACGAGCGCCTCCTCCGGGAGTACGAGAACCCCGTCGTCCCCCTGCGGGAGGGCCGCTGCACCGGCTGCCGCCTCCAGGTAAGCGAGATCACCGTCGAGCGCGTCCGCGAGGGCCGTGAGGTCGTCACCTGCGAGAACTGCCTGCGCATCCTCTACGCGTGAGGGCATGCGGGGATCGGGTGCCCGCGCCTCGACCCTCCCGGGCCGGGAGCCGCTCCTTGTCCTTGCGCTGCTTGCTACCATCGCGCTCCTGGGGAGCGGGGGAGTCGGGGGCGGGGCAAGGGCAGGGATCGCAGCTGAAGATCCGCCCCCGGACGTCCCCCTTCCGCAGCCCCTGGGGGCGATCAGCGACTACGGGGCCCAGCTGGGCCGGAGCACCCGAGCGCAGCTCCAAGCCCTCATCGCGCAGATAGAGGAAAGGGCGGGCGTTCGGGTCTACGTGTTGATCACCCTGCTCGACCCCTTCGGCAGCCCTTCCGCCCTGGTGGAGGCCATTTGGGACGCGTGGGCGCTGGAAGCCCAGGGCAAGGCGGTGCTGCTGCTGTTCGTGCGCGAGGGGGAGCCGTGGGCGTTCCGCTGGCGGTCCCACCCGGAGCTGGGCCCCAAGCTGCGCACCCCGGAGGCGCTCGCCCTGTGGGCCGAGGTGGAGGCGCTCGTCGGGGATCGAAAGGTCGCGCAGGCCGTGCGGACGGCCGTGGAGGGGCTCCACCGGGCTTTGGGGGGGCTCCCCTCCCCCGGGCCCGGGGGAGAGGGGAAGGGGAAGGAGGAGGAAACCCCGCCGGAAGGAGCGGGTCCGGTACGGGCAATCCCGATTTGGGTCTACGCGCTGGGAGGGGGGTTGGGCGTTCTGGGCCTCCTGGCGGGGGCCGTGGCCTACGCGCTCGTGTGGCTCTGCCCGGGGTGCGGCGCGCGCCTGGCGCGCAACCCGCTGCGGCCCTACGGGGTGTGGCCGGGCCCAACGGGTCGCGGGGGCCGCAGGGTGTGGGTATACTACTGTCGTCGCTGCGGCTATCGCCGCGTAGGCTCCGGCGGGGAGAGGGGCAGAGGGCCGCGGAGGCTGTAAGATTAAGTAAGGTAAGCCTCTGAGGAAAGTCCGGGCTCCACAGGGCAGGCCGCTCGGCGAGGCACTTCGTGCTCATCGCCAAGCCGAGAGGGGGCGACCCCTGGGTAAGGCCACAGAAACCAGACCGCCAGCGGCCCCGAAACGGGGTGCGGGCAAGGGTGAAAGGGTGGGGTAAGAGCCCACCGCCGGTCCCCGCGAGGGGGCCGAGGCTGGCAGACCCCCGGCCGGAGCAAGGCCAAATAGGCAGGCGCCCGAGGGTGGCCCGCCCGATCGTCGCCTGCGGGTAGGCCGCAAAGAGGGATGGCCCTCTCAAACAGAACCCGGCTTATGCCCCTCTCCCCGCCCTTCTGCTACGTGTGGGTTAGGCCCGACAGAGGGCCCGCAGCTTCGCGCGCTGGACCACGAATCGCCGCCCCCTGCGCCTCACGATCGACTTCTCCTTGAGGGAGGCGAGCAGCGCGGAGAGCGTCTCCGGGGTGACCCCCACCCGCTCGGCCAGCTGCAGGTTCGTAAGGGGCAGGGTAATCTCCACGTATTCCGGCTCCTCCTCGGCGTCCGATGCGCCGGTCTGAGGCTGGGGGGCGGGGAGGGGCCGTCCGTAGCGCTCCGCGAAGGAGAGGAGCACCTCGACCAGCCGCTCCAAGGCGGACTTCTCCGCGAAACGGGCGAACTTACGCTCCAGGTGCAACAGCTTGGTCGAGACCCGCTGCAGCACCTCCAGGTCGAAGGGCGTCGAGTGGCCCAGAAGGTTCAGGAACTCGGAGCGGGGGATGACCCGGAGCAACGCGTCCACCAGGACGCGGGCCGTCTCCCGGTAGACGGGCTCCTTGGTGACGACCTCCTCCGCCCCGAGGAGATCCCCCTGCGAGCGCGTGAAGAGGACCTGACGGCCGCCGTTCTCGAGGCTTGTGACCATCTCCACCTCGCCCCGGCAGATGACGAAGACGTCCAGGGCGCTGTCGCCCTCCTCGAAGACGATGCTTCCGGCCGGCCGATGGATCACGCCCACGTGGGGCTCCAGCTCCCGAAGCTTCTCCCTCCCCAGGGCCCGAAGCGGGCAGGGGCCGTGGACCCGGCAGCACTCCGTCAGCGCGAGACGTTCCCGAGCGCTCATCGACTTCCCCCTCCAAACTGGCGGTGTTGTTCTTTACGATAAAGAAAAAGCGGTATCCTGATCAAATTGTTTCATCCTGCATAATAATAGCACGACATTACCCAATGATGTCCATATGAATTCTTAATTTTATTGTTGTGCCTTATCAATTTCGGATTTATGACATCCCATTACGTTTTGCGGGGAATCGTCGTAGACTGAAAACACCCACAGGGGTCGCAAAAACAAGGAGGTGGTCAGCCCAGGGTACGCATGCCCAAAGGTGTACATGTGCAGCAGTATCCGTTTGTCCTGAGGGGCACGGCAACCGAACCTTCGGTGCAAAAGCGAAACCCTAAGCAAAAGGAGGTCGCTACATGTTTAGCAAGAAGTTCTTCGGCTTTACCCTCGCTCTG
>JALUUA010000172.1 GCA_027021605.1 Candidatus Bipolaricaulota bacterium
TGCAGCGCGATCCGCCGACGAAGGGCGGCCTCGCCCACCCACAGCACCCACAGGAGCGAGATGAACCCCAAGGAGTAGATGGCTTTCGTGTAGCCGTACTCCGTGTTCCCCAGGTAGATGAGCAGGGGCTGCGTGTACAGAAAGACGGCCGTAAGCCCCAGCTTCCACCTGGGGAGGGCCCACAGGAAGAGCAGCAAAGACCCCGAGGTGAGCAACAGGGCGTAGACGGCGTTCGTCTCCCCGCGGAGGGCGAAGAGGGCCAGCAGCGTCCCCACGAGCCCGAGGGTGACCCCCGTCAGCGCGGGTCTCAGCTGCCCCCTCCTCTCGCGGAGGAGGCGCCGGAGCCTCTGTTGGGGGGAGGGACGCCCTCGCCGCTCGTATCGCTTCTTTCTCGTTCGCTTCATGCTTCCGTGTGCGAAGGCGTACGCGAATGAGTCGAATCAGAGGTGCTCCTGCAACAGGGGGAGGTAGATCTCCATCCGCCGGGGGGCCGCTTGGAGGAGCTTGGCCAGGAGCGCGGGGCTCTCCATCACCCGGCGCACCACCCGGCCGGGGTAGTCGATGTCCCCGTGCTCGCTGAGCACCTGCACAATTCGGGGGTCCGAGGCGGCCTCCAGCAGGCGGGCGATCTCCGGATCGCGGAGGCGGCCGTAGATGCGGTGGGCCACCAGCCCCAAGCGCAGCTCCCCCTCGAACGCCTCCCGCCAGCGGCGCTCGTATTCCCCCAGCGTACGCTCGGAGGCGTCCCCGGAGAGGGCCGCTTTGGCCGCCACCTCCCCCGCGATCCGGGCGCAGGAGATGCCCGTGTAGATCCCGCCGCCCGAGGTGGGCTTCGCCTGTCCCGCCGCGTCCCCCACGAGCAAAACCCCGTCCGTCACGGTTCGGGAAGAAGGCCCGATGGGGATCGAACCCGACTGAAACCCTAGGATCTCACAATCGGGGAACTGCCGGGCCACCCAGCGGTCGAAGAGGGCCTTGGCCTGTTTGGGGTCGTCGGTCCCCAGCCCCACCCGCGCCGTCCCGGGGGCCGCGGGAACGGCCCAGGCGAAGAAGTTCGGCGCGATCGCGTGGCTGAGCCAGACCTCCACGTAGTCCTCGCGGGGCGGCTCGTAGGCGATGGTGGCCTGCACCCCGATGATCGTCTTCTCGGGAGGGGGAAGCCCCGCCGCGCGGGCCACGACGCTCCGGGGGCCGTCGGCCCCCACGACCACCCGAGCCCGCAGGCGGACCTCGTGACCGTTCGTCTTTACACGAAGGGTCTGCACTCTATTGGCCTCGGAGCGCTCCAAGCCCACGGCCGGGGACTTCAAGCGGACCTCCACCCCCGCGCGGACGGCCCGCTCCACCAGATCGAGGTCGAAGCGGTCCCGGTCGATCACGTAGGCGTGCACGTCGTCCTTCTCCAGGGCGAGCCGCTTCCCGTCGGGGTCGGGGCCGTAGACGAAGGCCCCGCGGATCCCGCGGACGATCACCTCCGGGGAGGCCCCCGAGAGCTCAACCCCCCGCACGCTGAGGAGCCCGGTGCACTGCACGGGGCGGCCGATCTCCCGGCGGCCCTCCAGGAGCAGCACCCGAGCGCTGCGCTCGGCGGCCGTCCGGGCCGCCACCGCCCCCGCCGGACCCGCTCCCACGACGATCACGTCGTAATCGACGTCTGCGCGGTGAATGGCCCCCATATGGGGGGATGATACCCCATCGGCTCCGGGGCGTAAAGTCTCAGCGCCCCTGCTCGGGGAAGCGGGTGTCCCACCCGAGGGCCCAGTAGAGGGGGTCGCGGCCCACCAGGCCCGTGAGCAACAGATAACCGCCCACCGCCCCCAGCGCGATCCCTAGGGGGTGGTCCCAGCCGAGGCGGGCCCCGGCGTAGTAGAGCGAGGCACCCGTAAGCCCCAGCCGGATCACCCGGTCCTCGATGCCCAGACGGCCGGGGACGCGCTCCCGTTCCCGCTCCACCTCGGGCGGGGCGAGGCCCAGCATCTCGTACTTGGGCCGCTCGATGTCCCGAAACTCGCCGCGCAGGACGGCCACCCCGATGAGGAGCAGCACCCCCAACCCCAGCGCGATCCCCAGAAGCTCGACGGGCGTTACGGTCACGGGCACGGCGCGTCACTCCTTGAGGCTCTTGATGAACTCGATGAGCGCGTTCAGCTCCTCGTCGCCGAGCTGCGGGTACGGGGGCATGATCGCGGGGAAGC
>JALUUA010000173.1 GCA_027021605.1 Candidatus Bipolaricaulota bacterium
CCGGGCCAGCTCGTCCACCTCAGGCACGACGGGGATCGCGTCATAGCGCACCCGAAAGCCCACTTGGCCCGCTTCGGCTAAGAGATGGAGCGAGCGGGCCAGCCCGTCGCTGATGTCGATCATGCTGGTCGCGTAGGGAGCCAACGTTTGTCCCTCCCGCACCCGGGGCGGGAACGCGAAGAGCTGGTTGGCCCTCTCGAAGTCTTCGCGCTCAAAGAGCTTGAGGGCGGCGGCGGTGCGCCCTAGCGCGCCCGTGACGCACACGAGGTCGCCCACCCGCGCCCCCTTTCGCCGCACGGGCCTTTCGGCCTCGCCCACGGCGGCGCTCACCAGCGTCAGCTCGCTATGGGCGGAGAGGTCGCCGCCCACGTAGGAGGCGCCCACGGAGCGGCAGCAGTCGAGGGCCCCCTCGACGATGCCCTCCAACAGCTCTCGCTCAAAGCGGGGCGCCCCCAGGGCGAGCACCACGCCCAGGGGCCGGGCGCCCATCGCGGCCAGGTCGCTCAAAGAGACGGCCACAGCCCGCCAGCCGATCGCCCAGGGGGTCGCCCCCTCGGGGAGGTCGCTCACTTGCTAGAGCATGTCCGTGGTGAGCACTAAGCTCGTCCCCCCGAAGGGCAACACCGCCGCGTCGTCGCCGATCGCGGGCAGCTTCCCGCGCAGCAGTTGGATGACCTCGCGCTCCCTCATCGTCCTCCTCGTCGGACGGTCCTAATCCGTGTATCATAGAGCATCTCGTACGTCGAGTTCGAGCCAACAGTCCATGAGGAGGGCCCAATGGCAATTCAAGCGTACGTCCTCATCCGCTGTGAGGGAGGTCGCTCGAAGGAGGTCGTCGAGAAGCTGCGCAGGCAGGAGCACGTCGCCCGGGCGAACACCGTCTTCGGGGATTACGACATCATCGCCCGCGTCAGCGTCGAGGAGCTTCCCTCGTTCCTGTCCATCCAGCGCCTGGAGGAGATCGTGCTGGACGAGATCGGCAAGATCAAGGGCGTCATCAGCACGAACACCCACATCGTCACCTCGCACGACCCCGATTTTGAGTGAAGGCATCGGGTCAACGGATAGGAAACGGATTAGCGGATTGTTGCGCGCAGAATCCGTTTATCCGCTTGGCATCCGTTGACAGACCCGCGATGGAAAAGAGCTACTTCGCGCATCTGGAGTGCAGCGCCTGCGGGCGGGCGTTCGATCCCCACGGGGTGCGGACGACCTGCCCCGACTGCGAGCAGCCCCTGCTCGCCCGCTACGACCTCGACGCGCTCAAGCGCTCCTTCGACCCGGAGCGGTGGCGGGAGCGCCCCGCGACGATGTGGCGGTATCGCGAGCTACTGCCCGTCTTCGACGAGAAGAGCATCGTCACGCTGGGTGAGACCCAGACCCCCCTTTTGCCCCTGCCCCGCCTGGGGGAGGCCCTCGGGCTGAGGGACCTGTGGCTCAAGGACGAGACCCGCCTCCCCACGGGGACGTTCAAGGCCAGGGGCCTGGCGATGGCCGTCTCCAAGTGCGTGGAACTCGGGATCAAGAGGGTGGCGATCCCCTCGGCGGGGAACGCCGCCGAGGCCCTCAGTGCCTACGCCGCCCGCGCCGGGCTCGAATGCTTTGTGTTCATGCCCCAGGACGCGCCCTTGGCCAACCAACGGGTTTGCCAAGCCGCCGGGGCGCGGGTCTTTCTGGTGAAGGGCTTGATCGGCGACGCGGGGCGGATCGTGCAGCAAGGCGTCAAAACCGAGGGCTGGTTCGACGTCTCGACGTTCAAGGAGCCCTATCGCCTGGAGGGCAAGAAGACGATGGGGTTCGAGCTGGCCGAGCAGCTTCAATGGGAGCTTCCCGACGCCGTTGTGTACCCCACGGGCGGGGGGACGGGGCTCGTGGGCTTCTGGAAGGCGTTTGAGGAGCTGGGCGAGCTGGGCTTAGTGGGCGAGAAGCGCCCCAAGATGATCGCGGTGCAGGCCGAGGGCTGCGCGCCTATTGTCAAAGCCTTTCACGAAGGGCGGGATGAAGCCGAGCCCTGGGAGGGCGCGCGGACGATCGCCGGGGGCCTGCGGGTGCCGAAGCCCTTCGCGGATCGTCTGATTTTGAGGGTGCTGCGGGCGAGCGGGGGCACGGCCGTAGCCGTTTCTGACCGCGAGATCTTAGAAAGCATGAAGCGGCTGGCCCGGGCGGAGGGGCTGTTTGCCTCGCCTGAGGGCGCGGCCCCCGTGGCCGCCCTCCCCAAGCTCCTGAGGGAGGGCGTCTTGAAGCCCACGGAGCGGATCGTGCTGTTAAACTCCGGCACGCTGCTCAAGCACGTAGAACTGTTGGAGGGGTCGGAGCTGCCGGTGCTCGATCCCCATCAATCGGACTCCCTATCGCGCTCCCTTTGGGAGGAGCCCAGCTGAGCGCCGAGGAAGAGCGTCGCGAACACGCCCGATCCGATGAGGAGGACGATTCCCGCTCCGATCGCCTGCCAAGCGCGCTCGGAGAACTCGATCATGACAATGCCCCCAAGCGCGAGGATCAACCCCGATACTGCGAGAAGAAGGGCGAAGACCTTCATGGTTCCGTAGCTTATTGTACACAACAAAGGAGGTTTCCATGCAAACGCTACGCGAGCGCAGCGAGATCCCTGAGCGGTACAAGTGGGACCCGTCCAGCGTCTATCCCTCAAAAGACGCCTGGGAAGCCGAGATTCAGTACGTCGAGGCGAAGCTCCCTGAGCTTCAACGCTTCCGGGGGCGCCTTTCGGACCCGCAGACGCTCCTTCGGTGGTTCGAGGCCGCCGAGGACGTCGGGAAGCGCGTCGGCAAAGTTCTCGTCTACGCCACGCTCCACTACACCGTCGACACCACGGACCCAGAGGCGGCTGCGATGAACGACCGCGCCCGGGGCTTGATGGCCCACGCCCTGGCCGCCGGGGCCTTCGCCGAGCCTGAGATCCTCAGCATCGGCCTCGACACCCTCAAGGAGTGGATGCAGCAGGAGCCCAAACTCGCGATCTACGAGCACTACTTCGACCGCCTGTATCGCCGCAAGGACCACATCCGCTCCCCCGAGGTCGAAGAGCTCTTGAGCCAAGTGATGGACCCGTTCCACACCGCGGCCTCGGTGCACGGAATCCTCTCCGACGCGGACTTAACGTTTAAGCCCGCCCGCAACTCCCGGGGCGAGGAGTTCGAGATCGCCCAGGGCACCATCGGGAAGCTCCTCACCGACCCCGACCGGGAGCTTCGCCGCACCGCCTGGGAGAACTACGCCGACGCCTATCTGCAGTTTAAGAACACCGCCGCGGCGTGTATCAGTGCCGGGGTCAAGCAAAACGTCTTCCTGGCCAAGGCCCGCCGCTACCCCTCCGCCCTGGAGGCTGCCCTGTACCCGAACAACATCCCCGTGGAGGTCTTTCACAACCTCATCGACGTCTATAGAAAGAGCCTGCCCATCTGGCACCGCTACTGGCGGCTGCGCCGGAAGGCTCTAGGCTACGAAAAGCTCTACCCCTACGACACCCGCGCGCCCCTTACGGAGAAGCAACCCAAGGTCCCCTACGAGCAGGCTGTCGAGTGGATCTGCGAGGGTCTTTCGCCGTTGGGGGAAGAATACGTGGAAACGCTCCGTCGGGGCGTGCTGGAGGAGCGCTGGGTGGACGTCTACCCCAACAAGGGGAAGCGCATGGGGGCCTTCTCGTCGGGCTCCCCGGGGACGCACCCCTTCATCCTCATGAGCTACAACGACGATCTCTTTAGTCTGAGTACCCTGGCCCACGAGCTGGGCCACTCGCTCCACTCGTACTTCACCTGGAAGACGCAGCCCTTCGTCTACGCGCGCTACTCCATCTTTGTCGCGGAGGTCGCCTCCAACTTCAACCAGGCCCTGGTGCGGGACTACCTCCTGCGCACCCAGAAGGATCGCGATTTTCAAATAGCCGTGATCGAGGAAGCGATGGCCAACTTCCACCGCTACTTCTTCGTGATGCCCGCGCTGGCCCGCTTCGAGTATGAAATTCATGAGCGCGTCTGGCGCGGCGAGCCCCTCACCGCCCAGGGGCTCATCGACCTCATGGCTCGGCTCTTCGAGGAGGGCTACGGCGGCGAGGTCGAGCTCGACAAGGAGCGCGTCGGGATCACTTGGGCCCAGTTCCCGACGCACCTCTATGCCAACTTCTACGTCTATCAGTACGCGACGGGCATCTCGGGGGCGCACGCCCTCGCAGAAAGGGTGCTGGCGGGCGAACCCGGTGCCGCCGAGCGCTACTTAGAGTTCTTGAAAGCAGGCGGCTCGCTCTACCCCCTCGACGCCCTCAAGCGCGCGGGGGTGGATCTCACCTCGCCGGCGCCCGTCGAACAAGCCTTCGGCGTGCTGGAGCGCTACGTCGCCCGCCTGGAGGAGCTTACGGCTTAGCCCTCCGGGGGAGAGGCGGGGGGCGCCTCCCCGCCCATTTGGAAGGAGGTCGTGAGGTCCAGCCGTCCCCTCTCGAAGCCCTGAGGGCTGAGCCAGAACGTACCCGCCCAGTCGAACCGCTCGAGGGACCCGCTGAGGGTGAGCTTTTCCTGTTGGAATCCCTCGGGCCCCAGGCTCGTGGAGCTGCGGAAGCGGACCTCCTCCGTGAGCGCGCCGCTTAGATCCAGGCTCGCGTTGGCGAAGCCCGTCGCGTCGAACGTCGTGACGGCGGAGACGGCGATCTCCCGGACGGTTGTGCTCAAGGAGATCGTCTCGCTGCTGAAGCCCTCCGCGGTGTAGACGGTGGTTCGGGAGAGGGTGTAGTCGCCCACCTGGGCGGTGAGGCTCCATATCTCCTGGGCGAGCCCCTGGGGGGTGAGCACGGTGGTGCGCTGCAGCTGCAGGTCCTGCACCGCCAGCCCCAGGCTGAGCACCTTCTGGGAGAAGCCCGCCGGGGTGAGCGTGGTGCTCCCGCTCAAGGAAACCCCCTGCTCCGTCTGGGTCTGAGCCGAGAAGGTCGCGCTCTCCCAGCCCTGTGGGCCCACTGCAAGGGAGAGGGAAAGATCAAAGGGGTCCAGCGTGCGGCTTAAGGAGAGCTTCGCCGACCGGAAGCCCTCCATGGAGAACGAAGCCTTCCCGGAGACGGAGATCTCCGCGACCGTGGTCTTTGCGCTCAAGGACGCCTGCGAAAGTCCCTCCAACGTGAGGTCGGCCGTGGCTTTGAGGGCGATCTCCCCCACCGCGGTGGAAACCACAGCCGACAGAGCCGCCTCCTCTAGGGCCACGCCCTCCAAGCTGAAGGGAACACTCAGGGAGAGCGTGACGTCCACGGGCTGGGCCTGCGCTTCCACCTTGAGGACGCCCCCGTAGACGACCGTGAGGGCCCCGAGAAGGACCACACCGAGCAGCGCTTTTCCGTTCATGCTATCGGCCTCCTTTTCGGCTTTCTGCTTGATCTTGTAACGGCATTTGCGTTGTCGATGGCACTATACCTCCCTCGGGGTCATGGGTAAGTCGTCTTCATCACCCTCGTCCCCTAGGGAGGGGACCTCCGGGTTGAAGCGGGGGGCGTTGCCTCTGCGGGGACGGGGGGCTAGAATGGTCCGGCCCTCCCTCGGGGGACGCCTACTACACCTATAGCAAAGCAAGGAAGCAGGAGGGGGTTCATCGATGCCGTCGATGGCGGAGCGGGTGCGGCAGCTGGCCCCGTCGGCCACCCTGGTGGTGATGAAGAGGGCCGCGGAGCTTCGGGCCCAGGGGAAGGACCTCGTGGACTTCGGGATCGGGGAGCCGGACTTCCCCACCCCGGAGCACGTCAAGCGGGCCGCGGAGCGGGCGATCGCGGAGGACTTTACGAAGTACACCCCGGCGGGGGGGATCCCCGAGCTCAAGGAGGCCGTCGCCCTCCACTACGAGCGGGAGTACGGCGCCTCGTTCGACCCTCAGAGCGAGGTGATCATCACCTGCGGCTCCAAGCACGCGCTCTACGAGATGGCCTTGGTCCTCTTCGAGCCCGGTGACGAGGTGCTGGTGCCGACGCCCTACTGGGTGACGTACCCGGCGCAGATTCAACTCGCGGGCGCCCGACTCATCCCCGTGGACACCCGCGAGGAGACGGGCTTTGCGCTCACGGCCTCCGAGGTGGAGCGGGCCCTCACGCCCCGCACCAAGGCTATTATTTTAAATTTCCCCAACAACCCCTCGGGGGCGACGATCGCGCCCGCGGAGCTGGAGGCGATCGTGGGGATGGCCCGCGCCCGCGACTTCTACGTCATTTACGACGAGTGCTACGCTCAATTCGTCTACGAGGACTCCCCCCTCTCCGCCTCCCAGTTCGGCAAGGAGAACGTGATCGTAACGGGCTCCTGCTCCAAGACGTACGCGATGACGGGCTGGCGGATCGGCTGGGCCTGCGGGCCCCCCGAGATCATCAAGGCCATGGAGAAGATCCAGAGTCAATCGACCTCCAACCCCACCTCCATCGCCCAGAAGGCGGCCGTCGCTGCGCTCACCGGCGACCAGGGGTGCGTGCGCGCGATGACCGCCGAGTACCGCCGGCGGCGCGATCTCCTGGTGAAGGGCCTAAACGAGATCCCCGGGGTGCGCTGTTCGTGGCCCAAGGGCGCCTTCTACGCGTTCCCCAACGTCACGGGGGCTCTGGAGCGCAAGGGACTGGCGAGCTGCACCGAGCTGGCGGCCCTCTTGGTGGAGGAGGCCGGGATCGTCACGGTGCCCGGGGCGGCCTTCGGGCGTGAGGGGTACTTGCGCTTTTCCTACGCGACGTCCCGGGAGCGCATCGAGGAGGGCTTGGAGCGGCTGCGCCGGGCCTTGGGGTAATCCCCAGTGAGGAAGGAAGCCCTTGGGGTGCCGAGGGCGGGAGTCGAACCCGCACGCCCTTGCGGGCACGGGATTTTGAGTCCCGCGCGTCTGCCAGTTCCGCCACCTCGGCCTGCTCAGAGTATAGCGTCGCCGTGCCTTCCCCGTCAACGCAACGCAGGCCGTTGTCGAATCCCTCCGGACCCTGCTATTCTATACCCACTCCACATCCCAAACGACGAGCGCGGTCGGGGCAGCTCCTTGGGAGTTCGCGGACCTGAGGAGGTCCTCTTGTCAGAGACGGAAAAGTACGGGGTACAATGGATCCTGGCCCGGATCGAACAGGCCCGGATCGCCTATGGGGAGCAGATCATCCAGTGCACCAACCGGGCCCCGGAGGAGATGGAAGGGTTTCTCATGCTCGACGGCCAGATCGAGAAAGCGCGGATGTGGCGGGCCTTCGCCGTGGCCAAGCGCGAGGGCAACCCCGACTACATCCGCGGCCTGCTTGTCTATCTGATGAGCCATCAGCTCGGCCCGCCGGACCGACGCAAGCGGGACGCCCTCGTCCGCGAGATCGAGCAGGGACGGGTGCGCCTCCAGGACCTCACCGCCGAGCGGCTCGCGGGCACCCGGCTGAAGTGGGATCACGTCTTTCGGCTCGTGGGACGGGAGTTCAACCCCACCCGCGAGAAGGAGTTCGTCAGGCGCATCTATGAGCGCTTGACCCGAGAAGAGGAGGGCTTCTCCGCCCCATGAACCGCAAACAGGGCCAAAACAACTCCCGAAGAGACCCACAGAACCCGCAGGAGCGAGGCCGCACCCGCGACTCCGCCTACGAGTACGAGTATAAGCACGAGTACGAGGGGGAGCACCTCGAGGAGTTTCGCTTCCTCTTTGAAGGGGTTTCTCAAGCGGCGCGGGCAGAGCACCCCCCCCTCCCGGCGCTGGTGGAGTACGCCCGCGGGCTCCGTCCGGCGGGCATCGACCCCCAAGGCTGGGGGACCCACGCGATCTCCGCCCACGTGGCGCTCTGTTCCACCTGCCGACGAAAGCTCAACGGGATCCGCCGCCGCGAGCGCCTCCGGGCCCTCTTGGGCGGGCCGGCGCGCCTCGGTCCACGGGGTGGGTGGGGGCAGGAGCGCTGGCGCCGTGCCTACCAGTACCTCGGCATCCTTCTGCTGGTGGGCGGCATCTTCCTGGCGTACTCCCTCTGGCAGGGGACGACGGTGGAGCCGCCTCCGGGCGGGCGGCCGCCTCCGCCCGCCGGGGAGCGCACCGGGGACACCCCCGGCGTGGGCTAGTGGGCTCAAGCCCGCGAGCGCGGCCGCTCCTCCCGCTCGCCCTCCAGCTCCCGGGCCAGGCGATCCAGCTCCTCGAGGGTGAGCGTCTCCCCCCGCCGGTGTCCCTCGATACCCGCCCGCTCGAGGAGCGACTTCGCCGCCTCCCGGGGGAGGCGCAGCTCAGGGGCCAGCGTGAGGGCCTTCAGCAGGGTCTTGCGTCGCCAGCCGAAGGCCACCCGCACGGCCTTCCTATAGCTCTCCGCGGACGCGGTGAGCCGCGGCCGGTCGAGAAGGCGCAGGCGCACCACCGCGGAGTCGACGTCGGGACGGGGCCAGAACGCGTTGCGCGAGACCCGAAAGAGCACTTCCACCGCGCAGAACGCCTGCACCCAGGCCCCCAGGGCGCTCGCCCCCCGCGTCCCCAGCGGGGCCGCGATCTTCTCCGCCACCTCGAGTTGGACCATCCACACCGCGAGCGAAAAGCGCTCCCGATGCTCGATGAGCCTCTCCAGCAGGGGCGACGTGATCCCGTAGGGCAGGTTCCCCAGGGCCTTCCAGCGGTGTTCTCGCTCATCCCCCTCCAAAGGGAGTAACTCCTCCCACGGCACTTGGAGGACGTCCCCCCACACCAGGCGCACATTGCGGAAGGGACGGAGCCTCTCCTCAAGAACGGGGATGAGGCGGCGGTCGATCTCCACCGCCACGACCTCCCAGGCGACTTGAGCCAAGCGCTCCGTCAGAACCCCCAGTCCGGGCCCGATCTCGAAGACGCGGTCCTCCGGGGTGAGCTCCGCGGCCTCGAGGATCTTGCGCAAAACGTTCTCGTCGCAGAGGAAGTGCTGGCCCCAGCGCTTCTGGGGCTGTAGACCCCGCTCCTCCAAAAGACGCCGTACGACGCTCGGGGCGGTGAGCTTCTCCGTGTCCGCGCTCGCCATGGGACCATCATAGCGGGACCCGACTCCGCTGGCAGCCCGCGCCCCGGGCGAGTACGCTAGGGCGATGGCTCAGCTCCGGCTGGAAACCCTTACCAAGAGCTTCGGCCCTGTGCGGGCGGTGGAAGACCTCTCGCTTGAGGTCGAATCGGGCGAGCTGGTCGCGCTGGTGGGGCCCTCGGGCTGCGGCAAGACCACCACGCTGCGCCTCATCGCCGGCTTCGAGCGGCCCGATCGGGGGGACATTCAGCTCGACGGCCGAAGCCTCCTCCCCCTGCCCCCGGAGGAGCGGGGCGTGGGGATCGTCTTCCAGAACTACGCCCTCTTCCCCCACATGAACGTCTTCGACAACGTCGCCTACGGGCTCAAGTTCCGCAGGCCCAAGCCCGCTATCGACCCCCAGGCCCGCGTGCGGGAGCTTTTGGAACGGATGGACCTTCGGGGCTTGGAGCGCCGGAAGCCCGCGGAGCTGTCCGCAGGACAGCAGCAGCGCGTCGCGCTGGCGCGGGCGCTCGCCCCCGAGCCCCGGGTTTTGCTGTTGGACGAGCCCCTAAGCGCCCTCGACGTGCAGCTCCGGGTGCGCCTGCGCCTCGAGCTTAAGCGCCTCCAGCGCCGATTGAACATCACGACCCTCTACGTGACGCACGACCAGGAGGAGGCGCTGGCGATCGCGGATCGCGTGGCCGTCATGAACGGGGGACGGCTCGAGCAGGTGGGCCCCCCTTGGGAGGTCTATCACCGCCCGAGGACGCCCTTCGTGGCGGGGTTCGTCGGCCGGGGCAACCTCGTCGAGGGGGAAATCGTATCCCGGGAGGGGGATCGGGCGCGACTGGCCCTCCGGGACGGCCAGAGCGTCGTCCTCCACGGAGACCCCCACGGGTCGAAGCCGGGGGATCGCGTCCTCTTCCTCGTCCGCCCGGAGAAGCTCGTATTGAACCCCTCGACCTCGACCTCGCCCTCGATGAATCGACTGAAAGGGCGCATCGCGGGCGTG
>JALUUA010000174.1 GCA_027021605.1 Candidatus Bipolaricaulota bacterium
GAGAGGAGCTGGAAGCCCGATGAGCACGAAAGCCGTTGTGGATGCCTCGGTGATCATGGCAGCCCTCCTTCCCGATGAGCCCGCTCAACCTGCAGCTCGACGCGTTCTCGAGCGCTACGTCGAGGGGGAACTGGAACTCCTCGCCCCAACGCTGCTCCCCTATGAGATCGCCAACAGCCTGCTGAAGGCGGAGCGCAAGCCGGAGCGGGGGGTCAACGCCGATGCCGTAGACGAGATCCTAGAGAGGCTCGAAGAGCTGGATATACCCTTAAAGCCTATCCCCATGAGCGAAGCGGTGAGTTGGGCGCGGCGCTACGATCGCTGGGCGTACGACGCCGCCTACCTTGCCCTCGCCGAGCGGGAAGAGGCCCCTCTGGTCACGGCGGACAAGCGACTCTTTAACGCGGTCAAAGGGCGATTTCGCTGGATTTCTTGGATCGAGGAGTTCGCCTAACGCCCCCGCCATAGGAGATTGTCCTCCCTTCGAATCCCGACTATACTCGCCCTAGATCGCCATGCCCCGGAAGCGGAGCCCACGCAAGAAGAGCGCCGAGCGCCAAGAGCAAGAGCCCAGCCTTTTGGATCTGATGTCCCGGCTGGACCAGGATCGGGAGCCCTCGGAGGTCGAAGCGGAAGGGCCCCCGGATCGGGATCTCCCTCCTTCTCCCTCCCGCGCTCCTGCTCGACGCGCCCCCCGAACTCCCGTTTTGAGGCCCCCAACGCCCGCCCTGCGCCTGGAGTCCCTCCGCATCGAGAACCTCTGGTGTTATGAAGAAGCCCACCTCAAGTTCGACGAGGGGATCACCGTGATCGCGGGCCCCAACGGCAGCGGGAAGTCGTCCCTGTTAGAGAGCATCTTCTTCGCCCTCTACGGGAGCAAGGCGGGCCCGGCCATGGACCGCTCCTTGGGCGATGTGCTCCGCATGGGGGCTTCCCGCGGGAGCGTGGAGCTTTGCTTCCGCCTGGGGGATCGCGGGTACACGGCCCGGATGGAGCTGCGCCGCCGCCGGGACGGCACGGTCGTAAGCGACCGGGAGGGCTGTCGCCTGAGGCGGGACGACGGGGCGGAGTGGGTCGGCGTGGAAGAAGCCGTCGGCGCCGTCGAGGAGCTCTTCGGCATGAACCGCGACGACTTCACCAACTGCGTCTACGTCCGCCAGGGGGAGGTGGATCGCCTCATCCGGGCCACCGGCGAGGAGCGCCGCCGGATGATCGATCGTCTGCTGCGCCTGGAGAAGCTGGACGACTACGCCCGTCGCGCCCGCGAGGGGGCCCGCCGCGCCGTCCACCGCCGCTTGGACGCCCTTCAGGGCCAACTCGATCAGCTCCGTCGAGAGCGGGAGCAACTCGAAGCCCAGCAGCTGGAAGCCGAAAAGCGCACGCTCCAAAGCCAACTCCGGGAGAAGCAACAGCAGGTCGAAACCCTCGAGGCAAAGATGCAAGAGCGGGAGGCCGAGCGCCACCGGCTCGAAGAGCAACAGAGGCAGCTTCAGCAGCGCCTCCGGGAGATCCGGGAGCTGCTCCAGGAATACGAGCGCAAGGAAGCCCAGCGTCAGGACTCCGAGAGAAAGCTGGAGCAGTACGATCGAGACATCGAAAAGCTCTCGCAGCAGTACAAGACGTTGGAGAGGCAGCTGAAGGAGGCCCTCCCCGCCGCGGGGCTTGTGGACGCTCAGGAGGCCGTGGTCTCTGCCGTTCGCCGGGCGGAGCGCTGGGAGGACGTTTCCGAGTTGGCCCAGGCCCTGCAAGCCTTGGATGCCCAAGAGGAGCAACTCATGGCACAACGGGAAACCCAAGAGGCGCAGATTGAGAAAGAATTGGAGGAACTCCGCCAAGAGCGGGAGCGCCTCCAGGGCGCACTCGGAGAAGCCCGCGCCCGCCGCCGGACGCTGGAGGAGGAACTCGAACGGATGCGAGGGCTCCTCGAGCAGGGCCGCTGCCCCACCTGCCGCCAGCCCCTCTCAGAACGGACGTTTCAGGGCGAACTAGAACAAAAGGAAGCGCAGCTGGCCCAAACCCAAGCGACCCTCGATGAGCTGCAAGAGCAACTGGAAACTCTAGAGAGGCGCCTGCAGGAGCGGCGCGCAGCCAAGACCCAAGTCCTCGGGGAACTTGACGAGAGGAGGAAGGTGCTCCAGCAGCGGCGCAAGGGGCTCGATCGCGTAAGGGATCGGGTGGG
>JALUUA010000175.1 GCA_027021605.1 Candidatus Bipolaricaulota bacterium
CTCGCCCGCGCTCTTAGACTTAGACTGGGACTGGGACTGGAACGTCGGGGACGGGCTCACGCTGTTGTGCGCCATCGCGTTCGCGCTGCAGATCCTGCTGGTCAGCCGGTTTACCCGGCCCGAGAACCACGTGCCCATCCTGGTGGCCCAGATCGGGGTCGTCGCCCTCCTGAGCGGGGTCGGGATGCTCCTCCTGGAGGGGCCCGGCTTCCCGCAGGGGGCGGCGGCCTGGAAGGGCATTGGGATTACGGGCCTGTTCGCCACGGCGCTGGCGCTGTGGGTCCAGACGCGCTTTCAGCCCCTCTCCACCGCGGGCCGGACGGCGATCCTCTTCTCCAGCGAGCCCGTCTTCGCAGCCCTCTTCGGGTATTGGCTCTTGGGGGAGCGGCTCGTGGGCGGCCAGTGGCTCGGGGCCGCCCTGATCATCGGGGCGATGCTCGTCTCCCAACGGCCCTCGGGCCGCAGGGGCTAAGGGCGCGGGGGCCAAAGGGGCCGCTTGCCCCCCGACGGGGGTGGGCTCTACACTACCCTCGACTCTACCTTGCCCTGGGAGACGCTTCCACGAAAGGGGGTTTGAGACGATGCCGTCGATGCGCACCGTTCGCGGGTGGGTCGGACTCGTGCTCCTGTTCCTCGCCGTGGGGGTCTTTGTTTCTGCCCTTACGGGCGTGCGGACCCGGGGGGAGGCTCAGGGCCCCTCTTCCTCCCCGTCGGCGGAGGAGGTCTTCGCCCGCGCGGAGGAGCTCTTCCCCGAGCGCTATCGCCCCGAGGTGCTGGACGAGCTCATTGCGCTCTACGAGGGCCTCTTGCCTCGGTTGGAAACCCTTCCCGTAGAACAGCAGGCGCAGGTGCTCAACCGCCTGGCGCAGCTCCACTACGAGAAGAGCGTGCTCCGCGAGGGGGACACCGACGAGGACCGGCAGCTGCTGGAGAAGGGGAAGGAGTACGGCCTGCGCAGCCTCCGGTTGAACCCCGACTTCGCGGAGTGGGAGGCGCGGGACTTCGCCAAGGCGGTGAGCTTCGTCACAGACGTCGGGGCGCTCCTCTGGACCGCGGACAACTGGGGCGGGATCTTTCAGTTCGATCCCTTGGCGGGCCTTACGGGCGTGGGGAAGCTCATTGTGATGCACCGGCGCTGCCTGGAGCTGGAGGAGGCGTTCTGGGGCGCGAGCTGCCACAACGCGCTGGGGGCCATTTTGGTGACCTCCCCCGGCTTCTTGGGGGGGGATCCCGAGGAGGGGAAGGAGCACCTGGAGCGGGCGATCGAGCTTGCGCCCGATTACCTCACGAATCACGTGGTGTACGCGGAGTACTGGGGCTTCACCTACGACGCCTTCGGGAACAAGAACGGCGTCCGGGATCGGGAGCTGATCGAGCGGACGGTGGAGCTCGTGCGGGAGGCCCCCATCGGGGAGTGGCCCTTCTGGAACCGCATTGCCAAGAGGGACGCCGAGCGGCTCCTGGAGGAGCTAGAGGAGTTTACGGCCCCCTAACCGACAAGTGCGCAAGCGCAGGTCGAAGGCATCCAAAGAATCCCAAAGGGCAAAGAACCCCCAAAAGGGGAGGGGGGAGCGCGCCGGGTTGGCACGCTCCCCTTCCCCCTGTTCCCCTCGGTAGGGACCTCGGGTCCCCCGGCGATGCGGAGGGGAGCCTCGAGGTCCCCGTAGGACCGTAGGGCTCTTCTCCGTCTACCGGCTACGGGTTGGCCGCGGCGCAGGACGGGGACTGACCCGGCAGGTCACAGCGGAACTTGACGTTCGTGTTCCCGTTGATCGCCCGACCCGTGTTGGCAATACGATCCGTCCGCTGCACGTATAGCTGGTTGAGCGCCGCCAGGTGATAGTAAGGCACGTACTGCATCCAGACGGCCTGGAACTCGTCGAAGGCGGCGACGGCCGTCTCCAAGTCGGTGGCGGCGAACCCCCGCAGCCACGGCTCCTGGATCGCCAGCTCCTCCGGCGTCGGGGCCTCCATCGAGCCCTCCGGGGCGTTCGGGTCACAGCTTACGTGGTAGAGGTGAAGGGCCGTGCCGCAGGGGACCACGTTGATCGCGCCCTGCGGGTTGCCGCCCGTAAGCCCGATGGTGATGTAGCCCGTAAACGTCCCGGTGAGCAGCTCGGTGACCAGCTGCGGGAAGGAGGCCGTGGTGGCCTGGCACTCCACGCCGATGGCGCTCC
>JALUUA010000176.1 GCA_027021605.1 Candidatus Bipolaricaulota bacterium
CGTGTACCCCATAGTAAGGGAGGGATCGTGATATGCCCTTCTTCAAGGAGCGAGCGTGGCTCATCGGCTTGCTCTCTCTAAGCCTTGTGCTCGGGGTTGCGCTGGACGTACGGGCAAACGATTCGCGCATATGGCCCTGGGCGATCTGGAGCAGCCCGGAGGGCCAAGAACAGCTACGTGCCGTCATCCCCGTGGATCTTGCGACGGGCATCGCGTTGCTCCTGGCCAGCGGGAGCTGGCAAGATCTTCTCAACAATCCGGACGATTGGTGCAAGGCGGGCAGCCCGCTCGCCCGCTATCGTCGAGCCCATGAAATGTTGCTCCCTGTCTTCAATATTGCCGTGTTGCTGCATGTTGCCACCGTCAAGCAGGGGCTGGACGGGGATTGGGGATTCGCCTACTTCTTCGGCTGGATCGGCGCAGCTGCAGGGAACGTCATTGCCTGCAAGCTCTTTGGTGGCATCTCCCATCCGTTGGTCAAAGTTGGGCTAGCCGTCCTCCTCCCCCCGGTTACGGCAGGGGCCTGGAGCGTCTACGGCTTTAACTCCCCGCGCATCCTCAAGGAGGGCCTTCTTACGCGCAAAGAAGGAATTCCCCTGCAGAGCGAATAACTTGAATCTCCAAGGAACGTCGGCGAGAATACGCGCGCGATGCGCGTGTACGTCGGTTCCACCAACCCCGTGAAAGCCGAGGCGGTGCGGCGGGTGTTTGCCCGGGCCTTCCCCGATCGGGCCGCCTCCCTCCGAGTCGAGCGCGTCGCGGTGGACTCCGGGGTCCCCGCGCAACCCCAGGACGAGGAGGTCCCCCAAGGGGCCGTCGCCCGTGCCCGGGCGGCTCTGGCTGCCTCCCGGGGGGAGGCGGACTTCGGCGTGGGCATCGAGGCCGGGCTCCTCCGCTGCGAGCCCCTGGACGCCTACTTCGACGTCCAGTTCTGTGCCATCGCCGATCGCGAGGGAAGGATCACGGTCGGCCACGGCGCGGGCTTCCTCTACCCCCCGCGGGTGCTCCGGGCGGTTTTGGAAGAGGGCCGCACCGTGGGGGAGGCGATGGCGGAGCTTACGGGCATACCCGAGATCGGAAAGAAGATGGGCGCGATCGGCTACCTCTCCCGGGGGCTTCTCGATCGCACCCAGCTCACGGAGCAGGCCGTTCTCATGGCGTTGATCCCCCGCCTGCGGCCGGAACTCTACGAACCCGAGGGCTCAGCTGAGAGCAGCTCCCCTCCCGACCCGGAACCCTAGCAGAAAACCCGTATAGGAGAAGCGATCTTCGGGCTCCTTGGTCTTCTCGATCACGCTCGTCCCGGAATTTCCGCTGGAGGACTTGACTTTTTTGATCCCTTAGGTGTATAATCCTCATCAATCCGACAAAGGAGGGGGTAGACCCATGACAAAGCAGGAGTTCATCGAGAAGCTGGCCAAGAAGGCCAAGCTCTCGAAGAAGGACGCGCGGGCGGTTGTCGACGCGATGATCGACATCGTCATCGACCGCGTCAAGAAGAAGGAGAAGGTCACGCTCACGGGCTTTGGGACCTTCGAGGCCCGGCAGCAGAAGGCGACCCAGCGGATCAACCCGCAGACGGGGCGCAAGATGACCGTGCCGGCCAAGCTGGTCCCCAAGTTCCGCCCGGGCAAGCAGTTCAAGGAAGCGCTCGCCAAGCGGCGCTAGTTAAGTTAAGGCGAGCGCACCGCGACGACTTGGAGCCAGCGGCGCGGAACGGCCGTAAGCTCTAAGTCGCGGAAGACCGCGGTCACGGCCTCCTGGAGGGCCCGACGGCCCTCCGCCAGCGGGACGCCCGGCAGCGCGCCGCGGATGAAGTCGCCGAACTCGCTAATCCCGAGCCACCCCTCGAGGGGCACGGGGACGGTTTCCAGCTCGAGGCGACGCACCTGAAACCCCTGCGCGCGCAAAAGCTCACGATATTCTTCCACGCTTAACGGGCGTCTTGCGGCGACCTTCACGTCCCGTGAGGGTCGGAGGCCGTGATCGCGTCTCAATATGCGAACGGCTCGACTCATCCAGCGCAGGTAGAAGCGCTCCGTCTCCGGCGGCTGCGCCTCCGCAAAGAACGTGCTGTTGAACGCGAACTGCCCCTGGGGCTTGAGCAGCTGGGCGATTTCCCTCAACGCTTGGGCTTTGTCTTCAACCAAGTGAATGGCGTTGCAGAAGACGA
>JALUUA010000177.1 GCA_027021605.1 Candidatus Bipolaricaulota bacterium
CACCCGGCGGCAGCTGCGCCGCCCCCTCCGGGAGGCCCGGGAGTCGGACGACGAGGCGGAGACGCTGGCCGTCTGGAGCTCCCCCGAGGTCCGCGAGGCCATCCGCGCCTACCTCGACGCCACCCTGAAACGGAGATAACCCCCAGGGGCTCTGGCATAGATCCGGATCCGCCGGCGCCGAGGGGTTGACTTTTCCCCCGAAGCGTGGTAGGGTGAGCGTAGACATCTGCAGCTTGATAGGTTTCCGCCTGCCAAGTTTCTGACTCACGAGCAGACGCACCAAGGTCCTACGGTAGACCCGTCGCCCTGGGAGCCGTCGCCGGGGAGTCAAATCCCAGCAGATCGGAGGAGGGTTTACCGTATGGCCACCGGAAAGGTCAAGTGGTTCAACGACGCGAAGGGCTTCGGCTTCATCGAGCAGGACAACGGCGACGCCGACGTCTTTGTGCATTTCTCCGCCATCCGCGGGGACGGGTACAAGTCGCTGCGCGAGGGCCAGGCGGTCGAGTTCGACGTCGAGCGCGACGCCAAGGGCCTGCGCGCCGCCAACGTGCGACCGCAGTAGCGCTAAGACGACGCTGACGAAAAGGCCCCGGTGGAGGGACACCCCCACCGGGGCCTTTTTCCGCGCGCTCACCGCGCTCGCAAAGCCACAGAGCTACACTACTACACTACAGGGCCCCGAGAACAAAGGAGGTGAACCCCCATGGGCAAGCGGGATGAGCTGATCACCAAGCAGGGGCAGGTCGTAACGGCCTTAAACCACCTGATGTATCGGGTCCAGCTGGACGACGGCCCCGAGATTTTATGTTATTCCTCCGGCCGGATGCGCCGGTTTCGCATTCGCATCTTAACGGGAGACCGGGTGACGGTCGAGATCTCCCCCTACGACCTCAGCAAGGGGCGGATCGTCTATCGGCATTAGGGTTTTTCACTTCTTCTGGAAGAGGTCCAGCCCGATCCCCCCGTTGATCCTCGCCTCCGTCACGGTGAACTCGCCGGTGAGTTCGCCGTCGGCGAAGCTCCTCTGGACGAAGGGCACCCAATAGCCGTCCACCTCTCGGTAGTCCAGCAGGAGCATTTCCTCCGTGCGTTCTCCGCCCTCCTCGACGACCTTCACCAGCCGATGGGCCTGCGCGTCGTAGAGGAGCCGGGCGGTGTTCCCCTGGGCGTCCGTCACCTCCAAGACGTCCGCGGTCACGATGGTGCCCTCGATTTCGACGTCCTCGCGGCCCCGGTACGCAAAGCGAAAGTCCTCACGGCCGATGAACAGGGGCGTAAACAGGGGGTCGAAGGCGAGGCCCTTCTGGATTTCGGTGACGACCTCGGCGGGCATCTCCTGCCAGCGGCCTCCCTGCTGAATCCACCCCTGCTCGCCGTTCCACACGTAAACGACCCGGAACTTCTGCCCGCCCACGGAGATCGTGATCTCCTGGCGCACCATCTGGGGGAGCCGGACCCAGTTCTCCATCACCACGTCGAAGCTTTGCCCCCGCTGGCGGAGCGTCCCCTCCGCCCTGAAGTAGAAATCCTTGAGCCGCTCGAGGGCCTCGGGGCCGCCCTGGGCGGCGATGACCCGCTCCAGGAGCGCGCGGGCGTCCTCGTCCATCGGGGCCTTCCACTCGAGCGCAAGGGGCTGCCGGGCCCGCGCCCGCGCGGCCTTGAACTCCGCGTAGGCAATCCCCTGGGCGTCGATGGGCGAAAGCCAGTCCACCACCCGCACCTCCGCCAGGGGCACCCCCGGCACCAGCTCGGAGATGCCCTGCTCCTCCAGCGCCTCCAGCGCGGAGAAGTCCCCCAAGAGCGCGATCTGGAGGGACTCGGGGCGGAAGCGCTCCGCGATGAGCGCGTTGACCTCCTCGAGGGTGTACGCGCGGACGGTCTTCTTGAAGTTCCGGATCCAGTCGAGGCCGCGGTCGTAGAAGAGGGCGTTCTGCACCGTGCGCGCCAGGCCCCCCAGGGTCTCCAGGCGCAGCACGTAGCTCCCGGCGAAGTTGCCCTGCGCGGCGTCCAGCTCGTCGGCCGTCACCCCGCCCTCCCGGAACCGCTCGATCTCCCTCAGCAGAAGCTCCAACGTGGGGCGAAGCTCCTCGTTGCGGGTAAACGTCCACACCTCGAAGTATCCGGGGAAGCGGTAGCTCCGAAACCCGCTGGAGACGGCGTAGGTCTTGCCCTCCTCGGAGCGGACCACCTGAATCAAGCGCGAGGAGAAGGCCCCCCCTCCCAGGACGTAGTTGGCCAGCTGGACCGGGAGGTAGTCCGGGTCGGAGACGGCCAGACCCCGGTGGCCCAGCGCGATCTGGACCTGCGTTTGCCCCGGCTTGTGGACGAAGCGCACCCGGCGCTCCTTCAGGGGCGCAAGCGGGAGGGTGCGCCGCTCCGGGACGGGCTGCTCCTCCCAGCCCGCAAACGCCTCCTCTGCCTTGGCAAAGGCTTCTTGGGGGTCCACGTCCCCCGCGATCACGAGCGTGGAGACGTTCGGGCGATAGTACGCCGCGTGGAACTTCACCAGATCGTCCCGGGTGATCGCGTTGAGGGTCTCCTCCGTGGTCACGAAGCCCAAGGGGTGGAACGCCCCGAACAGGAGCTGCTTGAGGTGCTCGCGCACCAGCTCGGCGGGATCGTCCCGGGCGGCTTTCACCCCGCCCACCAAGCGGTTCCGGACGATCTCCATCTCCTCCTCGGGGAAGGCGGGACGCGTCGCCACGTCGGCCAGGAGCTCCAACCCCAGCTCGAAGTCCTTGGACAACACTTGAGCCGTGACGGTGGCGTAGTCCACCGCGGCCGAGGCGCTAAGTTGCCCGCCCACGAAGTCGATCGCCTCGGCGACCTCGTCGGCGCTGCGGGTCTCGGTCCCCTGGGTGAGCATCGCGGCCACGAACTCCGCCAGGCCCGCCTTCGTCCGGGGGTCCCGGACGCTTCCGCCCCCGCCCACCTGCAGGTTGAAGTGGACAATGGGGAGCTGCCGTTGCTCGATCACCACCACCCGCAGGCCGTTGTCGAGGGTTTTTTGGTGGATCGGGGGCAGCCGGATCTCGTCCGTGTCCTGGGTCCGCAGCGCCCCGAATGCGCTCAAAAAACCCAACAGCACGATCCCCATCAAAACGCGAAAGGGAAGCCTACGGGTCATGGCAGCGTCTCCTCCTCTCCCTCTTCCTCTCCCTCTCCCGCTTCCTCCCCGGGGGCGGGTTGCAGGGTCACCAGCGTAAGTTTTTCGTCTCGGAAGTACGTCTGGGCGACGCGTTGGACGTCCTCGGCGGTGACGCCCTCGTAGCGCTCGGCGCCCTCCAAGAAGAGCCGGACGTCTCCCCCGATGACGGCGGCCTCGCCGAGGGCGCTCCCCACCCCGCTAATGGAGTCCAGATTGAACACGTACTGGGCCGTGAGCTGGTTCTTGGCCTTCTGCAGCTCCCTTTCTGTGACGGGCTCCTCCTTGAGGCGGTAGATCTCTTGAAGAAGCGCCTCCCTCACGGCCGCGGGGTCCTTATCGGGAGTGAAGAAAGCGAAGAGGAGCATCATCCCCAGGTCTTTGTAGATGAGGGGAATCCCCCCGGCGGCGACCGCGAGCTTCTGCCCGCGCACCAGGGATTTGTTCAGCCGGGAGCTCTCCCCGGCGGTGAGGATCGTGCCCGCGACCTCCAGGGCGGGGAGGTCCTCGTGGCCCACCCCCGGCAGGGGATAGCCGCCCAGCACCGCCGGGAGCTGGACGGGCATCGTGAGGGTCTCCTCGCGCAGGGCCGTCTGCTCCGGCGGCTCGATCGCGACCTCGGGGGGCTCGGACCCCCGGGGGATCGGGCCGAAGTACTGCTCGGCCAGCTCGAAGCCCCGCTCCGGGGCCACGTCCCCCGCCAAAATCAGCACGGCGTTGTTGGGGGCGTAATACGTTTTGTAAAACTTCTCAAGGTCGTCCAGGGTGATGTTGTCTAAATCCTCGGGGGTTCCGGCCGCGGTCCAGGCGTAGGGCGTCCCCTCGAAGGCCAGCTGCCGGAAGCGGTCGAATGCCTGTACGACGGGGTTGTTCTCCAGCCGCAGGCGGTACTCCTCCTTGACGACCTCGCGCTCGGAGTCGAGGTGCTCTTGGGTGAGCACCAGGTTGTGCATCCGCTCGGCCTCCAGGCGGACGGCCAGCTCCAGGGCTTCCGTGGGGACGACGTCGAAGTAGCCCGTGACGTCCTCGCGGGTGAAGGCGTTTTCTACGCCCCCGACCCGGTCGATCATGCGGGCGTGCTCCTCGGGGCCGACGTTCTTGGAGCCCTTGAACATCATGTGTTCCATCAGATGAGCCAACCCCCGCTTGCCCGGGACCTCGTTGCGCGAACCCACCCGATACCAGACGTGGACGGCCACCACGGGGGCGGTGTGATCTTCGTAGATAATCACCTCGAGGCCGTTGGGGAGCGTGCGGGTGTGCAGCCGCGTCTGGGTCTGAGGCTGCTCGGGAGGGCCGGGAGCGGTGGCGGAAGGGGGCGTCGTCCGCGGCCCGAGGAGCTGCCCCACGAGGATCCCGACGGCGGCGAGGAGCGCGACCGCCGGGACGATCCAGACCAGGGGAACCTTCCGCCCTCGGGGTGATTGGGACTGTGCCCCCTCCCGGGGTTGCCTGCCGCCCTCTGCGGGTTCCATCGCGCCCCGCCTCCCTTCTTGCTTTCGTGCTTTCGTCCTCGCGTGGGCATCCGTTCTGCCGGGGGGATTCTAGGCGCACGGGGCCGGGGGGTCAAGGCGGCGGGAGGAGCCCGGCCGCCAGCCACGCCTCCGCAGCCTTCCGATCCCAAGGGGTGGTGATCTTGAGGTTGAACTCCTCCCCCGGGACGGCCCGCGGGCGGCAGGCGGTGAGGGCCAAAACGGCGCCGGCCTCGTCCGTAAAGCGCTCGCCCCGCCTCCGGGCCTCCTCGAGGGCCCGCAACAGAAGCTCCCGCGCAAAGAGCTGGGGGGTCTGCGCCCGGAGGAGCCTTTCGCGGTCGAGGGGGCGGGCGAGGCACCGGTCCCCGCGCTCGTGGAGGCTTTCCCGGACGGGGAGGACCGGGACCGCGCCCCCCTCCTCCCGGGCGGCCTCCCAAAGGGCCGTCAGCAGCTCCCGGGAGAAGAAGGGCCGGGCCGCGTCGTGGACCGCCACCCAGGGGGAGCGGGAGGCCCGCACCCCCGCGAGCGCGGAATCCTGGCGATGCTCGCCCCCACAGACAACCCGCAGCTCCACATCCTGGGAAAGCTCAAGAAGAGGCTGTACGCGGGCGCGAAAAAGCCCCTCGTCCTCGGGGTGGATCACCACCACGATCTCGCCTAAGGGCGGGAAGCGGGCGAACGCCTCCAGGGAGTAGAGCATCAGGGGCTTTCCACCCAGGGGGACGTACGCCTTGGGCACGGGGCTCTGTAGGCGCTCCCCCCGGCCCGCGGCCAACACCACGGCACTTACGTTCCTATCTTTTCCTGCTTCGTGTAAAACAGCCATCGCTCGCTTTCACTCTTAGGTTGACACAGGAGGGAGGCAATTTCAAAATGTACTTTGGGAAAGTGGGAAGCCTTGCAAGGGAGGCGAGGGCCAAGGTGGCAGGGAATTCTCCTGAGGAGAGAAAGCTGCTTCTGGTGTTCGGAGGAATGCTCCTCTCAGGAGCCGTCCTCCTTGGGACTGCAATCTGGGGAAAGCCCGCCATCGGCGGGCTTTTGATCGTCTTGTGGGTGTGGCTGTCGCCCTTTATTATCGCCTACCTGCGGGGGCATCCCGAGAAGCGCTACATCTTCTTCCTCCTCGTGCTTTTGGGTTGGAGCATCTTGGGATGGGCTTTAGCCCTCCTGTGGGCTTGTAGCCGCATTAAGCGCGAGGGAGAAGCTCCGGACGAGCCTCCGCCGCAGCCCCGAGGGGAGCTTTCCTGTCAGGAGGGCACCTAAAGGGCATCTGAGCCTCTTAGGCCCCTTACTTACACTTCACTCCGCTGGTACTGGCCGTCGACTCGCCCTTGGCTCGAACATGGTTTTCCTCTATGGGTGACATGCAAGTCCTTTTCAGCTTCTGAAGGAGAAAGCCGGGGATGAGGATGCATCCACCCTACCCCCCGAGGGAGTCCGAAGGGATGCGTGTGCGTGGAAGCAACCCGCATGCTGAAGGGAGGGGGAGGGGCTTACTTGGCATGAGGGAGCTGGCGACGGGCGAGCCAGGCCAGAAAAGCGGCGCCCAGTATGATGATGAGAACCCCGATCAAAGCCGGAAGCACGCCCATGTTCATCACCTCTGCTGCCCAAGGTATAACACCCAATAGGCTATGCCGTACAACCCAAGCCAGGCTGCCCCTGAGACCGCTGCTCCTACCCAGTCCAGCTTTCCCACCACGATTTGCCCGACGATCAGGGCGGCAAAGACGATGTTCCCCGCGTCCATCAGCTTGTCGGACAGCTTGTCTGCATACGTCTCCCAAACGCCCATGCCCGGGGGACGCCGGGGCTTAGGACCCGTTCCCGCTCTGCTGGTACTGGCCGTCGACCTCGCCCTTGGCCCGGACGAAGAGCATCTTGCCCGCGTCCGTCTGCAGCGAGCTGGAGACCACGGCGCGGACCTTCTTGCCGATGTAGCGCCGCCCGTTCTCCACCACGACCATGGTGCCGTCGTCCAAATAGCCCACCCCCTGGCCGATCTCCTGGCCGCGGTCGATGACTTCCACCTCCAGCTCCTCGCCGGGGATGAACCGGGGCTTCAGCGCGTTGGCCAGCTCGTTGATGTTGAGCACCTCGACCCCCGAGACCTTGGCCACCTTGTTGAGGTTGAAGTCCGTGGTGAGGATCTTGGCGTGGAGGGCCTTGGCCAGCCGGATGAGCTTGTGGTCCACGTCGTGGACGTCGGGGAAGTCCTGGTCGACGATCTCGACCTTCGGGTCGGAGGACTCGCGGATCTCCGCCAGGATGTCCAGCCCGCGGCGGCCCTTGCGCCTGCGGAGGCTGTCGGAGGAGTCGGCGATCCCGTGCAGCTCCTCTAAGACGAACTCCGGGATGTAGATCGGCCCCTCCAGGAAGCCCGTCTTGACGAGGTCGCGGATCCGCCCGTCGATGATGACGCTCGTGTCGATCACCTTGGGCGTCCGCCCTTCCTTGCCTTCCCCGTCGTCCTCGCCTTCCCCTGCGCCCGAGTCGGCACCCGATCCCGTCCCTGTGACGAACGCCCACAGCAGGTTCTCGCGGCCGTAGCCCACGCGGAATCCCAGATACGTCAAGAAGAAGAGCAGCCCGGCCTGGGCGAGCTGGAGCCAGAGGTTGGGGCGGCCCGTCCCGAAGAGCAGCTCCAAGATCGCGTAGCCCAAGAGCCCGAAGAGCGCGCCGATGAGGCCCATCAAGCTCGCGTTGAGGAGCGCGATCCCCTCCCCGGCGCGCACGGCCCGCAGCGCGGCTTGGGTGACCCCGCGGACCCCGGCCGCCACCAGCAGGCCCCCGAGGGCCCCCACCAGGGCGTTGAGCCACAGGGGCCGGACCTCCTGCACGGTGGCCACGGCCGGCGCGGTCGGAAGGGGTTCCCCCGGGACCGTCCACCCAATCGGGGCCTGGACCGCCACCAGGAGCGCGCCCAGGGCGGCAAAGCCCAAATAGAATCCCGCATCCCACAGCTTTCGCTTCACCGTCTCTCCTCGCTTTCCCGCGGGGGGTATCTTATCGATCCCTTGACGGGACAGCAACGATTCTGTTACCTTCAAGCGGGACGCACCGGGGGCCCGCGCGGGGGTGAGAGGGCCGATTCCCACAAGACAGAGGTCATTGAGGGGCATGGAGCCGGAGGCGTGGACGATCAGGCGCGTCTTGGAGTGGACGTCGGGGTACCTGCGCCGCGGCGGGGTGGAGACGGCCCGCTTCGAGGCCGAGCTGCTCCTGGCCCACGCGCTGCGCACCGAGCGCCTCCACCTCTACCTGCACCCGGATCGCCCCTTGAGCGAGTCCGAGCGGGCCCGCTTTCGGGAACTCATCCGAAAGCGCCGTCAGGGGGTGCCCCTGGCCTACCTCCTGGGGACCGTGGACTTCATGGACGTCACGCTGCGGGTGGACCGGCGGGTCCTCATCCCCCGCGTCGAGACGGAGGAACTCGTGGAGCTGATCCTCAAGGACTGCGACGCCGAGGCCCGGGCCCGCGGGGAAGGGTGGCGGGTGTTGGATCTAGGGACGGGCTCCGGGGCCATCGTGATCGCGTTGCTTAAGCGCTGGCCTCGGGCCCGGGCCGTGGCCGTCGACCTCTCCCCCGAGGCCCTCGAGCTGGCCCGGGAGAACGCCCGCGCCAACGGGGTGGAGGGGCGCATTGCCTGGGTGCGCACGGACTGGCTCGCGGGGCTGCGGGGGCGCTTTCACCTGATCGTGTCGAACCCGCCGTACGTCCCCACGGAGGAGTACGATCACCTCCCGCGGGAGGTGCGGGTCTACGAGCCGCGGCTCGCCTTGGACGGGGGTCCCCGCGGGCTGCGGGAGCTCCGGCGCATCGCCCAGGAGGCGCCGCAGCACGCGGCCCCCGGCGGGCGGCTCTACCTCGAGATCGGGGCGCAGCAGGCCGAGGAGGTCCGGGCGCTGCTGGAGGAGACACGCGCGTTTTCGTCCGTGGAAGTCCTGCAGGATCGGGCGGGCCGGGATCGCTTCGTGCGCGCCCGCGTGCGCTCCCCGGACCCGGAGGAGGCAGCGAGATGCCGGTGATGATCCAGATCTCGGAGCTCTCGCTCCGCGACCCCGACGGGAAGCCCCTCTTTCGGGATCTGAGCTTTCGCCTCCCCCGGGGGGAGTGGGCCTGCCTGGTGGGGCCGCCGGAGAGGGGACGGGCGCTTTTGGAGGTCGTGTGCGGCCTGCGCCGGCCCGACCGCGGCCAGGTGCTCGTGGACGACCGCAACGTCATCCGCCTCAGGCCCGAGAAGCTCCGGCTGCTCCATCGGCGCTTGGGGATCGTCTTGGGGGACCTGGGCCTGCGGCGGCGGGCGACCCCCGAGGGCTGCGTGGAGCTGAAGCTGCGCGCCCTCGAGCTCCCCGCGGAGGAAGCCCGGGCGCGCGCCCACCGGGTGCTCTCCCTCGTGGGCCTGGCGCACGGAGGGGGGACGAGGCCGGGACCGGGGCCGGGACCGGCACCCCCACCGGCCAACGGGGGCGACACGAGACCTGCCAGGCAGCGCGTGGAGGCGCTCGATCCCGCCGAGCGGCGCCTCCTGCAGCTGGCGGTGGCCCTCTGCGACGATCCCGTGCTCCTGCTGCTCGATGCGCCCCTGGAGGGGCTCTCCGCCCCGGAGCAGCGGCGCTACCTCCAGGTGTTGGAGGACCTCTTCCTGCGCCGACGGCTCACGATCCTGATGACGGCCGCCGACCCCAAGCCCCTCCGGGGGACCCCCGCCCGGCTCTACGCCCTGGAGCCGGAACGGATCGTCCCGCAGGACGATCCCCGGGACGAGCCCGTCCCCGGGCCGAAGGGCACGAAGGCGGACGGCCCTGCGAAGCCCAAGCGGAAAAGGGGGCGCTCCGGATGAGCGGGTCCCTGTACCTCTTCCGCGAGCTGCTGCGCTCCCTCTCGCCGGGGAGCGGGCTGCTGGCGGCGCTCGCGGTGGGGGGAATCGCCCTGGCGCTCCTGCTCATCGCGCTGGCCTCCTTGGTGCTCGAGCCGCGCTCCCTGCCCCCTCAGGAGGGCCTGATCGCCGTCCCCCTCGGGTCGCTCTCCCAAGCGGAGCTGGCGGAGGTTCACACGAGGCTGCTCGAGGACCCCGACATCGCGGGGGTGCGCTTTGTCTTCCTGAAGCGAGAGGGGACCTCGGGGCAGACCGCAGCCCCCGGATCGCCGAAGGGGGGAGAGGGGAGCCGGGGCCTGGGGGCTTATCGCATCGCGCTGCGTCGGGGGGCCTCCGCGGAGGCGGTGATC
>JALUUA010000178.1 GCA_027021605.1 Candidatus Bipolaricaulota bacterium
GGACGGTTGACCTCGATCGTCTGGGTTTTGACTTCCTTGCCGTCGTCGAGGACGGTGATCGTGGTGTACCAGTCGGCGATGCGGCTGGTCCCCTCGTAGTTCTCCGTCCAGAGGTCGTCGATGCGGATCTGGAAGTCGGCGCCCGGCACGTCGAGGACGTCGCCCTTAGTTCCCTTCACGAAGCCCTCGAAGCCGAAGGCCCCGCCCGCCAGCGCCCCCACGAGCAACAGCAGCAGGCTGGCGTGGAAGAGGTCGACGCCCAGGCGGCCCACCAGGTTCTTCTGCGCGAAGAGCTGCGTCCCCCGGCGCGTCACCCGGTAGTGCCGCTCCCGAAGCACCCGGGCCACGCGCTCCAGCGCCGCGGTGGGCGCCTCCGCGATCGCGAGCTGTATGCTGTTCTCCAGCCGGGTGATCCGGGCGGGCGACATCCGCCGCGGCCGCCTTAAGAGCTTCAGGGACTGCCGGAAGCGCTTGGTCAGGCACGCCAGGGTGTTGAGCCCCAGCAGCGCCAGCAGGCCCAGGTAGTACCCGGAGTGATAGAGCCGGTCCACCTGGAAGAACTTGATGAGCTTGTAGCCCGTGGGCCCGTACTGGGTGAGGTAGCGCAGGTCCGGCTGCCCCTGAGGGATGAGCGTCCCCACGACGGAGAGCAGGGCCAACACGGCGATCAGCGCGACGGCCAGCTTCACGGAGCTTAGGCTCCCCCAGAGGCGGGTGGGCCAGGGGACCCGGGCGGGCAGCCCCAAGATCTCGCGGATGCGCGCCCGCGCCTCCGGCGAGGCTTGGACGCACGAGTCCAAGGGGCTCTCGCCCCGCACGATCGCCTCCGCGTTGTCCGCGCAGCTTATGTAGCCGCAGCGGCCGCAGTCGAGCCCCGCCAGCAACTCCCGCACCCGGGCGACCTTCTCCTCGTAGGAGAGCCGCGCGGGCGGAAGGCCGTCCTCGTCCCTATCCCCGTCCCCCGACACCGCCGGGGCGGGAGCCGGGGTTCGCCCCTCCGGGGCCGAGCGCGCGTCCGCGGCCCCCGGCTCCCCCGCGGGCGGGACCAGGGCCGTCCCGCACTCCTTGCAGAACTTGCTGTCTGCGGTGTTCTCCGTCCCGCAGCTTGGGCATCGCATCGTCTCCCCCTTTCTCCGCTCCGCTTCAGGGCTTGGGCTCGGGATTGAGCTCGGGATTGGGATTGGGCTTGGGATTGGGATTGGGGTTGGGGCGGCCCTCCGGCGGGAAGTTCGCCGCGATCCGGGCGAATCCCGCGGCGATCTCCTCCGGCGAGCCCAGCGGCCCGAACCACACCCCGCGGATCAGCCCCTGCTCGTCCAGGAAGAAGGTCGTGGGCACCCCCGTGAGGCGATACGCCACAAACGCCTTCCCCTGGCGATCCAGGAGGTTGGGGTAGCCCACCCCGAAGCGCTCCAGGAACGCGCGGACCTCCTCGGGGGACTCGCTCCAGTTGACCCCGACCACGGCGACGTCCCCGCGGTAGCGCTCGTAGAACTCCTGGAGGGCGGGGATCTCCGCCCGGCAGGGAGGGCACCAGCTGGCCCAGAAGTTGAGCAGAACGGGCCTTCCGCGCAGCCCCCGCAGCGAGATCCGCTCCCCCCTGAGGTCCACGAGGGCGATCTCGGGGGCGAGGTACCCCAGCCGAGGGGCCTCCTCCCACGCCCGCGGGGGCCGATCCGCGTCCCAGAAGACCCCGCTTCCCTCCCGGAGGATCGTGCCCCGTTGGGCCAGCTCGGCCGTCAAGAACGAGTAGCTGATAAGGGCCATCCCCGCCGCGGCCCCCAGGATGAGGATCGCCACCACCGTCTTCTTGAGCAGGGCCATCGAGAACCCACTCCTCTGCCCGAGAATTGCGCCGATGGGATCATAGGCGCCGGCGGTTCCCCCGGGCCATGATGGGCGTCAACCCGCAGCCTGATCTTGATCAACCCGTCCCTGCCCTGGAAAGGGGCGCGGGGGCGGGGCACCCGTTGCCCCACCCCCGCGGCATTCCCCCGTCCGTCCCCGCTCTGTGGGCGGTCCCCTTCGGGGTTGTGTTGGGGCCCCCTACTTGCCCTTGCCGAGAGTGTGCGCCTGGGGCGCGTACTGAGCGGCCCACTCGGCGTCGCGGTCGGCATGACAGGGCAAGCAGCTGAAGCTGAGCGTCAGGTA
>JALUUA010000179.1 GCA_027021605.1 Candidatus Bipolaricaulota bacterium
GGCTACCCCCAAGGAAGCGACGTCCACCACGACCACGACGTTTTGGTTGTGCACGGGGACGTAGAACTTGGAGCCGTCGAGCGCAAAATCTCCCGCTACAGGGTTGCCGCCCTCGATCAGGGGGACACTTCCCACGATCTTCAGCGTTTCGACGTCCACGACGGTAAGGTCGCTGCTGTTGCGGTTGATGATGAAGTTGATCCTCCCGTCGGGGGTGAACTCGTCCGTGAGGGGGCGGAGCCCCAAGCCCTGCTCCTGGGTGAAGCGCTCGACCTCCTCCGGGTTTGCCGGGTCTTGCACATCGAAGACGCTCACGGTGCCCTCTCCTTCGATGTTCTCCACGAAGACGTAGCGCCCGTCGGGCGAGGCCGTGGCCATGAAGGGCTCGACGGGGGGCTCCCCCACCAGGGGCGGCACGGGCACCGTGGTGACCACCTCGAACGCCTCGACGTCCACGACCGTGAAGGTGTCCGTCCCCCGGTCGGGGGCGTAGGCGTACTTCCCGTCGGGCGAGAGGGTCATGTCGCAGGGCTGAGCGCCCTCCAGGTGCTTGAGGCGCGCGACGACCTCCCCGAACGTCTCGCTTTCGGGGTCTACGTCAATTTTCCAGAACTCGTGGACGAAGCGGGCGGCCACTATGGCATATTTCCCGTCGGGCGTCGTCTCGATGTAGTTTTGCGTGGACCCCGTCTCGATCCGCGCCACCAGCTCCCCTTGGTGGAGGTCCACGACGTGCACGGCGGGATCGTTGTCGGCGTGGAGGCCCGTAAGCAGCAGTGAGCCCCGCTTGAAGCGCTTGTTGGCAGGGAAGCTCGCCGTCGTCCCCACGAAGTACGTCTTGAGGACCTCGTCCGTTTGCGTGTCGATGACGGTGACGCTCTCGTCCCCGTTGTTGACCACGAAGAGGAGTTCGTGCTCCTCGCCTTCCGCCTCGTGGCCCCAAGCGGTCCTACGCGGGGCGAGAAACGCGAAGCCCGTACCGAGGAGCGCTCCCGCGCCCAAACGCCGCAGAAACTGCCGACGTGTTAGCCCTCTTAGCATCCCAACAGCACCGACCTCCTTGAGTTTAGTCTTCTCCCGTTACGCGATACGCCTCGGGCCAGTCGGCGATGTAGTCCCGCGTTTCGGGGGGTACCCAGAGGTGCCCGCCCTCCCCGCCGACGCGCCCGATGATTTGGGGCTGATGCCCTAAATCTTCGAGCTCAGCTGCAACCCGCTCGATCACCTCGGGAGCCGCCACAACGGCCAGGGCCCCGTTCGTGCCCGCAGTCCCGTTGGGCAGCAAAAAGTTCCGGGAGGCCCAGCGCACCAGCTCGGGGTGCGCCAGGGGGATGCGCTCCAGGGCAATGTCCCGCCCCGCCAGCTCCGCCAGCTCCCGAAACACGTCGATCCCCGGACCCGAGAGGTCCGCGGTGGCCTTGATATGTCTTTTCGCATCGAAGGTCTCGTCCCCCTCCGGGCAGAAGCGCTGGATGAGCCGCCCGACGTCGAGGTTGGGCTTGCGCATCACGGCCACGCGCTCCTCGACGGCCTCACGGACGTCTTTCAGGGAGAAATCCGCGTCTGCCAGAGCGTCGGGTCCCAGCTCGAGGGCCTCGATGAGCACGTTGATGGGGGCGAGATCCCCGAAGGGCCGGTGCACCAGCACGAGATCCCCCTCGCGCAGCTCGCGGTAGAACGTGGGGGGCCTCCGGGAGGTCGCCCCCAGCACGGTCGCCCCCAGGAGCAGCGTCGAGTCCGAGACGGGCTCCTGGGGCTCCAGCGAGAAGCCGTGGCGCTCGGCAAACGCCTTCACGTTCGCAGCGATTTGTTCCGCGAGGGCGCGCGTGGGCGCGGCGTAGAAGGGCACCACGCGAACGTCCTCGACGGCCCCCAGGGCGAAGAGGTCGTTGAGCGCGTTGCAGAGGGCAACCTCCACTTGCTCGGGGGCCTCCAGGGGACGTGCCGGGTCGATGAGCTGGATCGTGTCGTTGTTCGCCACCCGAAAGCCCTTCTGCCTGGGCCCGAGGGGCTCGTAAAGGTCAAAGTGGATGAACTCGTCGTCGGGGCTGTAGGCCTCGATGGTGTGCCCCTTGCCCACGTAGAGCCGGGCCCCGTTTTTCAGCAGGGCCCGATACGCCGTAAGCCAGCGCTCCGCCAGCTCCTCGGGCCGGAAGGCGCGGTAGACGGCGCTCACCGTCACGGCCCGGGGCGCGCGACCGGGCGCCAGGGGCTCGATCGCCTGCGGGTCAAGTGGGAAGACCTTCCGCTCGAACGAGAAATCTTGGGTAAGGGGGAAGATGTCGGCGTCCTCGCGCTCGGCCAACCCCACCCCGAGGCGCTCCAGCTCGGGCCGAATTCTTCGCAGGGCGGGGTAGACGACCCTTTGTAGGTCGATCTTGACGGCGCAGCCGCACGCCAGCTTGTGCAGATTTAAGCCCTCAGGGAGCGAAGAGCGTTGAAGCTGCATCTGCGGGTTAAGGCTCATGATCGGGGTTCCCTCCTCGTGTCGTTTTGGGTTCGTGCAGACTCGTGCAGAAAGGTGTCCGTCGAGAGGTAGCGGGCCCCCTCGTCGGGGAAGCAGACGACGATCCTCCCGCCGCGCCCCCGGGCGGCGTACTCCCGGGCCAGCCGTTGGGCGGCGAGCCACGCCGCGCCCGACGAGGGCCCCACCAGGAGCCCGAACCGCCGGGCCAGCTCCCGGGCCGCCGCCTTGGCGTCGGGGTCGGCGATCTCGATCACCCGATCGATGAGGCGCTCGTCGTAAATTTTGGGCTTCTTATCGCCCACGGGGCAGCGCAGCCCCATGATCCACTCCTCCGGCCAGACGGCGACGATCTCCACCTCGGGGTCCCGCTCCTTGAGGCGCAGGGAGACACCCATGAGCGTGCCCGTGGTGCCCGTAGGGGCCACAAACGCCGCGACGTCGGGGCACTGCTCGAGAATTTCCGCCCCGGTGGTGTCGTAGTGCGCCAGGACGTTGGCGGGGTTCTCGTGCTGGGCGAGCCAGCACGATCGGGGCGGGTCGTGGGCTTGGCGGGCGGCCTCGATCGCCCCGTCCGTCCCCAGCTCCCCGGGGGTGAGCGCCACCCCCGCGCCGAAAGCCTCCATGAGCGCCCGGCGCTCCGCGCTCACGTTGTCGGGCATGAAGATCTTCACGGGGTATCCCAGCGCGGCCCCGAGCATCGCCAGCGCGATGCCCGTGTTCCCGGAGGTGCCCTCTATGAGCACCGTGGAGGGCTCGATGAGCCCGCGCTCGATCCCGTCGGCGAGGAGATACAAAACGATGCGATCTTTCAGCGAGCCCGACGGGTTGCGATTCTCCAGCTTGGCCCACAGCTCCACCCCCCCGACGGAGGGCAGCTCCATCAGGGGCGTCTGCCCGACGGGGACCCGGGCCAGCAGCGGGGTACTCCCCTGGAGGCGGGCTACCCGGGCGCGGACGCGCTCCCAATACGCAAGGAACGCGTCGACATGGGGGAAATGGGAAGGATCGTGTGCGGCGAATAGGGGCAATAAGCCCTCAACAAAGGCGATCACCTACGGCGGGATGGGCTCCGCGTTTGGCCTCGACAAAGGCGATCACCCTTCGGTGTCAATGCAATCCCTCCTTAAGAAGCGGCGGGGATTATAGCACGGGGAATCCGGACTGTCAAGGTCAGGATTTGCGACCCGGCTTGCCCAGCACCCGTCGTCGCAGGGCCGGATAGAACCCTTCCCGCTTCCCGACCATCAGGATCAGAACGACTCTTTGCTCCGTGAGAACCTCATACACGATGCGATACGCCGTCCCTCGATACGTGAGGTGATACGAGCGCAACCCCCGCAGATCCCCTCGCAGGGCGTATCCCTGAAAGGGA
The DNA here is from genome assembly GCA_027021605.1 of Candidatus Bipolaricaulota bacterium. Lineage (GTDB taxonomy): Bacteria > Bipolaricaulota > Bipolaricaulia > RBG-16-55-9 > RBG-16-55-9 > JALUUA01. The sequence goes on from JALUUA010000179.1 coordinate 3,840, forward strand.
TTCTCCTTGAGCTTGGGGAAGTGTGTGCTTTGAATTTCCTCACGCAGGGCAGGAGGGAGGCGCTTCAGATCCCTTTGAACGGCGCGGGTAGCCCGAATCTCATAGGGCATGGACTATAGGGAGGAGAAGAGTTCCTCCTCCGAGAGGGTTTCTCCCCGGGCTAACTCCTCACGAGCCGCCTTTCGACGCTGCCTAAGCTCCTCCAAAAGCTCCGGGTCCAGCAATAACTCTAGGGTTTCCAGCTCCTCGGGACTGAGAGCCCGCAGGGCCTCTGCCAGCTGCTCCACGTTCAGCTCGATCTCCAGCTTGGGCATGAGGTCCTCACTTCTTCCTGTTCCTGATGCTTTCTCCCTTGAGCGCGTCTGAAATTATGAGCGATCGCGCGCATCGCGTCAATAGACATCAAGAGAGACTACCGCCGCCCGAAGGCGCGCTCCAGCTCGCTCAAAGGGTATTGTACGATGATGGGCCGCCCGTGGGGACAGCGATAGGGGTTCTTCGCCCGGCGCAGCTCCCTCACCAAGTGCTCCATCTCCTCCACGGTGAGGGGGGTGTTCTTCACGACGGCCCCCTCGCAGGCGAGGTCGGCGGCCAGCGCCTTGGCCAGCTCCTCGAGCCGGGGCTCCTCCTCCCGCTCCAAAGCGTGGAGTACCCGCTCCAGCGCGTGCCGGGCCCGCTCTTCCGTGAGCCCCTCCGCGAAGCTCTCGGGCCACTCCCTCACCAAGAACGTGCTTCCGCCGAAGCGCTCGAGCCCGATCCCCAGCTTCTCCCCCAGTGTTGCGAGATGGGCCTCCAAGAGCTCGGCCTGGTCGGGCGGGAACTCCAGCGTCATCGGGAGGAGGAGCCGCTGGCGGCGCACCCCGCCCGACGAGAGCTGCTCCCAGTACTTCTCAAAAAGAATGCGCTCGTGGGCCACGTGCTGGTCGATCAGCTCAAGCCCCTCGGGGGTCTGCACCAGAATGTACGTCCCGTGGAGTTGCCCCAAGACGCGATCGGGAACCTTTTTGGTCTCCCCGTGCAGTTCGGCCTCTTCCTCGCCTGCGTCCGAGGGGATCGCGGGCGCGGGCGAGGGCGAGGAGGCCGCGCGCGCCCGCTCGAGAAGTTCGCGCTTGAGATCGAGTTGGGGCGCCGAGGAGGCGGGAGATCGCAGCGCAAGAGGGGGCTTAGGAGCAGAAGAGGCCACCCGGGGCGCGCGCAGCTCGGGGACCGCCTTGCCCCCGAGCAAAGCCTCCGCGACGGCGCGCTTGACTTCCGCCTGGATGAGCTTAGGGTCCGCAAAGCGGACCTCGGCCTTCTGGGGGTGGACGTTCACGTCCACCCTCCGGGGGTCGACCTCCAGAAACAAGAAGACCACGGGGTGCTTGTCCTTCAGGAAACCCTCGTAGGCTTTCGCGATGGCGTACTGAACGGCCGGGTCGCGCACGAAGCGGCCGTTTACGAAGACGTGCTGCTCCCCCCGGTCCGATCGGGCTTGGTGGGGCGGGGCGACCAACCCGTACACCTTGACTCCCTGAGCCTCCGCGCGCACGTCCAGCAGCGAGCGGGCCAGCTCGGCCCCGTAGAGCTGGGCGACCACCTCCCGCAGCTCCCGCGCGGGTGGGGACTCGAGCACCTTGCGGCCGTTGTGGACCAGCCGGAAGTGCACCTCCGGGTACGCGAGCGCAAAGCGCTTCAGCACCCTTGCGATGTGGGCGAACTCGGTGCGCTCGCTCTTTAAGAACTTCCGCCGGGCGGGGGTGTTGAAGAAGAGATCCCGGACGTCGACGGTCGTGCCGGGTCCGCGGCCCTCGGCCCGCACGAGCTTGACGACCCCGCCCTCGATCTCGAGGCGCGTCCCCTGTGGCTCCCCCCAGGGGCGCGTGGTGATAACCGTCCGGGAGATCTCCACGATGCTCGCCAGCGCCTCGCCCCGGAACCCCAGGGTCTGGATGCGCTCGAGGTCTTGTTCCGAGCGGATCTTGCTGGTGGTGTGACGGCGGATCGCCAAGAGGGCGTCCGCGCGGCTCATCCCCACCCCGTCGTCCAAAACGGCGATGCGCCGCAGGCCCCCGCCCTCGACGAGCACCTCCACGCGCTTGGCCCCCGCGTCCAGGCTGTTTTCGATGAGCTCCTTGACGACGGAGGCGGGGCGCTCGATCACCTCGCCTGCGGCGATCTTGCGGATCAGGTGCTCGTCCAGCTCGCGGACGCGGCGGGGGCCCTCCCCTGCCTCCGCCAATGCAGACGTTGAAGTCATGGTCTCCTAGGGAGCATACGCGGAAGGGGAAACGGGCGCAAGGCCCGAGGTCACGCCCGCAGGAGCCGGGCTCCCAGGAGCGTGAGGAGGGCCGTCACGCCGAAGGCCCCCAGGGTGATGGCGCTTAAGGCCCGCTCGATCCCCCACGCGTCCCCCAGGGCGCCCACGGCGGTGACCAGCAGGCCGCTCACCCCCCAGGCGACGCCCATCACCAGCGCCGAGGCCGTCCCCGCGCTGCGGGGCAGCAGCTCCTGCGCGTGGGCCACGATCACGGGGTTGGAGGCACTTAGGAACCCCCCTCCCAGGAGGAGCAGCGCGAGCGAGGGCCACCCCGAGGTCGCCAGGAACCCCACCATTGCTAAAAACCCCACCCAGAGGGTGATGGCGGTCACCGACCAGCGGCCGAAACGGTCGGAGAGCGTCCCCCCCAGCAGCCCGGACGGGACGCTCACCAGCAAAAAGCCCACCAGCGCAAAGCTCCCCGCTAGATACCCGAAGCCCCGGCCTTGGAGGAGGATGACCAGAAACGTGAGGAACGAGAGCAAAACGGTGTGCCTCAGAACGACCAAGCCCCAAAGGAGCGCCAGCGCCGTTCCCCCCTGCCCCCGGCCCCGGGGGCGGGTCCCGCCCGGCGGGGGGGAGGAGGGAGAGTTCCCTGAGTCCGGGTGCGGGTGCGGGTTCGGGTGCGGATACGCGTGCGGGTGCGCGCGCAAGGCGAGGGGGGCCCTCTGGAGGAGCTTCAGGAGCACCGCCCCCAGCGCCGCGAGCGGCAGGAGCGCCAGGGCGCTCGCCTTCAGGGAGAAGGTGTTAAGCACCGGGGCCATGAGCGCCGGCCCCAGGGAGAACCCCAGCATCCCCGCGCTGATGAAGAGCGACACGTACCACCCCTTGCGGCCCTCGAACAGCCTCCCCGAGAGGGCCGTCGCCTGGGGGTGGAACATCGCCGTCCCCAGGGCCGAGAGCCCCAAGGCCAGGAGAATCGCCTCGTAGCCCGGAAGGATGCCCACGAGGCTCATGAAGCCCCCCGTGAGCAGTGGGCCCCAAAGGACGAAGTTCGCCCGAGCCAAACGATCCGCAAGGAGCCCAAACCCCAGCTGCGCAAACGAGGCCGTGGTGGTGAAGACCGTCGAGAGCAGGGCGACCTGGGTGAGGCTCAGCCGGAGCTCCTCCCGCAGAAGGGGGAGGTAGACGGGGAGGAAGTTGGCGTAGAGGTCGTTGGTGAAGTGGGCGACCATCAGCCCGATGAGGCCCCACCCACCGGCGGATCGGAGCCCCCATCGTCGCGACGGTCTCGCAAGAGGGGAGGTGCGCATGGCTGTTTCTTCTCAACAGAAAACGAAAGGAAGGAAAGGGGAAGGAGCCCCTCTGCCGCCGACTCCCTCCCCAACGAACGCTTGACGTCTACTTCAAGCTCTTGATGTACTCGATGAGGGCCTTTAGCTCGTCCTCGCTCAGCTGGCTGTATGGGGGCATCGCCGGCGGAAAGCCCTTCACGATCTTGGCGTTCGGGTCGACGATCGACTCCCGCAGGTACGCCTCGTCGGCGGTGACGGTGCTGCCGTCCTCCAGCTCCCGCTCGGAGCCAAAGAGCCCCTTCCACGTGGGGCCCACCAGCTTGCTCCCGTCGGTGGAGTGGCATCCCAAGCACCCGTTGGCCTGGGCGAGCTGCTTGCCCTTCTCGATGAGGGCCTCGAGGTCCGCGGGCTCCTCTTGCTCCTTCTTGGCCTCCTCTTTGGGCTCTTCCTTGGGCTCCTCCTTGGGTTGCTCCTTCGGCTGCTCGACCGCGGGCTTCTCCGCCTCGGCCTCCTCCTGCTGGCCGCCCCCGCAACCGGCAAGCCCCACGGTCACCCCCGCCAGGAGGACCAGCAATAACAGATAAAACGGCAGGCGAACTCTAACTCGTCCCTCGTTGTGCATCTCCCGATAACCCCCTTTGCAGTCGTGGGGCTATTGTACACCCTCATTCCCCCCAGTTGCCAGTGAGGAGCCTATGGGCCACCCGCTTGGGCCCGCTTGCACCCCTTAAGCCCTACGGCCTATGATGCGACGAGAACCCAGAAGACCCACACAGGGAGCAGGAAAGCAGAGGAGCGACTTTCCATGCAGGCTACAAGGGCGGAGCGGGACCCTCGGGAGATGCGGATCGCGCTGGTGACGGGGGCGAGCCGCGGGATCGGCGCGGCCACCGCCTTGGCGCTCGCCCGGCGGGGCTTCGACGTGGCCGTCAACTACCTCCGCCACCGGGAGGGAGCCGAGGCCGTCGTGCGGGAGATCGAGCGGCTGGGCCGCCGGGCCGTGGCCCTGCGCGCGGACGTGGGCGACTACGCCCAGGTCCGGGAGCTGGTCGCCCAAACGGTGGAAGCCCTGGGCGGGCTGCACGCCCTGGTCAACAACGCGGGCTACTCCTCCCACTATTCCCTCGAAGAACTCCCGGTGGAGGAGTGGCGCCGGATGGTGGCCGTCACCTTGGATGGGGCCTTCTACAGCTGTAAGGAGGCCGCCCCCCACATGCGGCGGGCCGGGTGGGGGCGGATCGTCAACGTCTGCTCGCTTCGGGCGATGACGGGCTCCGACCACGGGGTGCACTACGCCTCCGCCAAAGCGGGGTTGCTGGGCCTTACGAAGTCGCTGGCGCGGGAGCTGGCCCCCGAGGTCACCGTAAACGCCGTCTCGCCCGGGTACACGCTTACGGACATGACCCGCCCCGCGCTCGAGGACCCCCAGAAGGCCGAGGGGATTCGAGCCCAGATCCCCTTACGGCGTCCGGCTTCCCCCGAGGAGGTGGCAGCGGTGATCGCCTTCCTCTGCTCCGAGGAAGCTTCGTACATCACGGGGGAGACGATCAACGTCAACGGCGGGATCTACATGCGCTCGTGATGCCTCTGCGCTTCGCCTACGGCCTTGCAGCCCTCTCCGGCCTGCTCCTCTCTGCGAGCATGCCGGGTCCGGATCTGGGGGGGCTCGCCTGGGTGGCCCTGGTCCCCCTCCTTTGGGCCCTCCACGGCCGGGGCCCCCGGGAGGCGTTTCGGCTGGGGTATCTCGCGGGCTTCGTCTACTTTGGAACGCTGCTCTACTGGGTCTACTCCGTGTGGGACTGGGCCTCGTTCGCCATCATCCCCGGTCACTTCATCTTGACGGGGTATTTGGCGCTCTACGGGGGCGCGTTCGGCGCGCTCTACGCCTTCTTCTCCAAGCGCCTGTCCCCGGGCTGGATCGCCCTCGTCGCCCCGGCCCTCTGGGTCGTGCTGGAGTACCTCCGGGGGCTGGGGCGCTTTGGGTTCCCCTGGGGCCAGGCCGCTGACGCGCTCTACCAGCAGCTCCCCTTCGTCCAAATCGCTTCGCTCGTGGGCGTCTGGGGCGTCTCCTTCTTGGTGGTGGGGGTCAACGCCCTGCTCTTCCTGGCGTTGCGAACCCGAAGCGTTCGCTACGGCGTCCTGGCGCTGGCGGCGCTGGGAGCGGCGTTCCTCTGGGGCCAAACACGGCTGTCAACCCCGGTTCCTCAGGGCCCGGAGTTGAGAATCGCGCTGGTGCAGCCGAGCATCCCCCAGCGCATCCGGGGGAACCCTCAGCTGCTGGAGGAGCACGCCCGGGTCTACTTTCAGCTTCTCGAGGAGATCGCCGCCCGAGGCGACCCGATCGATCTGGTGGTGCTCCCGGAGTCGATCCTGCCC
>JALUUA010000180.1 GCA_027021605.1 Candidatus Bipolaricaulota bacterium
AGCGGAGGAGGAGAAGGAGAAAAAGAAAGAGAAAGAGCAAGAGCAAGAGCAAGAGAGAGGCGAGGAGGGGACCTGGGGTCCCTGGGACGCGCTGTTCGTAGGGGGGGCGTTGCTCCTCGGCTTGGGCGGGGTTCTGCGGGCGTGGCGGAGGCAGCGGTAAGGTGGCCCTTCTCGTCGTCTTCGGCACCCGACCCGAGGCGATCAAGCTCGCCCCCGTGCTGCGGGAGCTTGCCCGCCGCGGGGTCGAGCATCGGGTGTGCGTGACGGCCCAACACCGCGAGCTGCTCGATCCCCTCTTGGAGTTCTTCGAGATCCCCGTCGACTACGACCTCGGGGTGATGGAGCCCGACCAGGACCTGTTCCACGTGACCGCCGAAACCCTGCGCAGGCTCAAGGGCGTGCTCCGCCGGGAGAAGCCCGACCTGCTGCTGGTGCAGGGGGACACGACCACGTGCCTTGCGGCCGCGTTGGCGGCCTTCTACGAGCGGGTGCCCGTGGCGCACGTCGAGGCGGGCCTGCGCACCCACGACCCCGACTGCCCCTACCCCGAGGAGATGAACCGCCGGCTGACGGACCACCTGGCGCGGTGGCTCTTCGCGCCCACGCCCCATGCGGCCCGCAACCTCCGGGCGGAGGGCTTGGACGAGGATCGCATCTTCGTCACGGGCAACACGGCGGTAGACGCGCTGCTGTGGGCCCTACAGGACGAGCGCTTCCGCTCCGTGCCTCCCCCCCTGGGAGCTCCCAAGGATCGCCGGTGGGTTCTGGTGACGGCCCACCGTCGGGAGAGCTTCTCCCGGGGGCTTCCCCGGATCTGCGAAGCCCTTCGGGCGCTGGTCGAGCGCCACCCGGACGTCGAGGTGGTCTACCCCGTGCACCCCAACCCCAACGTCCAAGGGATCGTGCGCAGGCGGCTGGAGAGGGTGGAGCGGGTGAGGCTCCTCGAGCCGTTGGGGTATCTGCCCTTTTTGAAGCTCATGGCCCAAGCCGCGCTGATCCTGACGGACTCCGGGGGGATTCAGGAAGAAGCGCCTTCCCTGGGGGTGCCCGTCTTGGTGCTTAGGGAGAGGACGGAGCGGCCCGAGGGCCTGGAGGCGGGCGTGGCCAAGCTCGTGGGCACCGACCCGGAGCGGATCGTGGAGGAAGCCTCCCGGCTTTTGACGAACCCCGAGGAGCGGGCCCGGATGACCCGGGCGAAAAACCCCTACGGCGACGGGAAGGCCGCGGAGCGGATCGTGGAGATCCTCCTCGCGTCCCAGGCTTGACACCGTCGAGCAATGATCGTATAGAATCCCCAAGAGGAGGTGAACGGAATGACTCGGCGATTGCGTCCTCAGGGGAGGGGGCCCGCACTCTCGGTTATCGGCTTGGCAGCGGCCCTGGCGGCCCTCCTGCTTCCCGGAACCCACGCCCAGGAGACCCAGGGACGGATCTGGACGGTCTGCGCCGAGGGCTGTGACTTTGCGAGCATTCAGGAGGCCATCGACCTCGCCACGGAAGGCGACACGGTCCGGGTGATGCCCGGCAGCTATCGCGAGAACCTCGTCATCGAGAAGGCGATCACCCTCGAGGGGCGGCCCGACGAGGAGGCGAGGAAGGCCGTCACGGTCCAACCGGAGAACTTCGAGGAGCCGACGCTGCTCATCCGCCGACCCGACGTGCTGAGCCCCCTCGAGGGGGTTGTGGTGCGGGGACTCGTGATTCGGAGCTTGGAGATGGTTCCCGGGACGCCGCCTCAAGCGGGCGTGGCCGTGCGGATCGAGGGCGTCGGTGCCGTCCTGGAGGGAAACCGCATCGTGGAGGGCATCGGCATCCGCGCCTTCGCCCTGGGGGGGACCGAAATCGTACTCCGGGACAACGAGATCGTCGGAAGCGGAGCTATGGGAATCCAAGCCGGAGGTGACGGACGCCTCGTCGTCGTGGACAACCGCGTGGAGGACAAGCGCGGAGGGATGGCGATCGGCGGCCTTCTCGATGCGGAGCTCAGGGGGAACCTCGTACAGAACAACTACACGGGGCTCTCGCTGATCGCCCTGGGCGGCTCGGGGGAGATCCTCGCGGAGGAGAACCAAGTTCTCTTCAACGTCGTCGGGGTGGAGCTTCGGGGCTCCGTGGAGGTGGAGCTGAACCGCAACG
>JALUUA010000181.1 GCA_027021605.1 Candidatus Bipolaricaulota bacterium
AGCGCAACCTCCAGACGTACAAGGAGCAGATCTTCCGCATCCTGGACCCCGACCCCGCCAAGGTCGAGATCCGGCACAACTCCGAGTGGCTCGCCCCGATGACGTTTGAGGGGGTCTTAGAGCTTTCCTCCAAATACACCGTAGCGCGGATGCTGGAGCGCGACGACTTCCACCAGCGCTTCCGCGAGGGGATTCCCATCACGATCCGGGAGTTCCTCTACCCGCTGGCGCAGGCGTACGACTCCGTAGCCGTGCGGGCCGACGTGGAGCTGGGCGGGACGGACCAGCGCTTCAACTTGCTGGTGGGCCGCGAAATTCAAGAGCGCTACGGCCAGGAGCCCCAGGTGGCCGTGCTGATGCCCCTTCTGGTGGGCACGGACGGGACGAAGAAGATGAGCAAGTCCGAGGGGAACTACGTCGGGATCACGGAGCCCCCGCAGGAGATGTTCGGCAAGCTCATGTCCATCCCCGACTCCTTGATCGAGCAGTACGTAAAGCTCCTCACGGACCTCGACTGGGAGGCCCTGAAACGAGAACATCCCATGACCCAGAAGAAGCGCTTGGCCTACGAGATCGTCAAGCGCTACCACGGGGAGGAGGCGGCCCAGAAGGCCCAAGAGGAGTTCGAGCGGGTCTTCTCCAAGCGGGAGCGGCCCACCGACGTCCCGCGCGTCGAGATCCCCTCGGCCAAACTGGAAGACGGCTCCCTCTGGATCGTGGAGCTCTTGGAGGTTGCAAAGCTGGTCCAAAGCCGCTCCGAGGCGAGACGACTCATCGAGCAGGGGGCCGTGGAACTCGACGGCCAGCGCATTAAAAGCGTGGAAGCCCGCGTACCCATCAAAGACGGGATGCTCGTTCGGGTGGGCAAAAAGCGCTTTGCGGAGATCGTCTTGCGGGGGGATGAAGCATGAGTCAAAGTCCGACTCAGAGCGCAAGCGCAGGGTGCATCTTCTGCCGCATCGTTCGGGGAGAGGCCCCCGCGCACGTCGTCTACGAGGACGAGCACGTGATGGCGTTTTTGGACATCCACCCCCTGGTGGAGGGCCACACGATGGTCATCCCCAAGGGGCACTACGAGACCCTGGAGGCCGTCCCGCCCGAACTCGTGGGGAAGGTGTTCGAGGGCGTGCGCAAGGTCTCGGAGGCGATGCGCAGGGCGCTCAGAGCAGAGGCAACGACCATCGGGATCAACAACGGCAGAGCTGCGGGGCAGGTGGTCCCCCACCTCCACGTGCACATCCTCCCGCGCTACGCGGGCGACGGCGGGGGGACAATCCACTCGATTATCCACCGACCTGCGAACAAGAGCCTAGAGGAAGTGCAGAAGCTGCTTCAAGGCTCGCTGTAGCGGCTCTCGTTGTAGAGCCAATCCACCTCGAGGCCGCAGTCTCTCAGAAGATTAAGGCTTTCCTCCTCGGTGATGCGGGCGCGGCTGTCGGCCCGGCGGATCGCCGGGGGCACGCCCTTCCCGCGCGCGATCTCCCCTAACACCTTTTGTTGGAGTTTCTCCGGGGTGTGGGCCTCCACGATCACGCGGGGCGCTTCTACCTTGAGGACGGCCCGCACCCGGGGGTCGTAGACGTAGAGGAAGCAGACGTGGTACGCTTTCGAGGGGAGCTGCAGCGAAAAGCGATCCCGCAGGTGCTCAAACAAATCGAAGCTCTCGCGCTCCGGCGGGAGGGCGTACTCCTCCTGGACGAACCAGTTAGTGTACCCCAGCGCGTCCCGAGGGGTTTCGCTGAGCACAGCCTTGAGGAACTGCGCGTCGCTCGCCCAGCTGCGCTCGGGGGAGGGGACGGCGAACTCCAGGAGCCACGCGCCTCCTGGGGTTTTATTTAACGCGAGCAGGGGGATCTTTCGCTCGGCGCACCGCTCCACCAGCCGCAGGGGCTCCGACAGAATCTGAACGGCGGGCTCCCAGTCAGCCCAGCTCCACTTCCGCACCGCGGGGCCCCCCGCAAAGTAGTAATACAGCAGCACGGGGTAGAGCGGCCCGTCCAGGAGCCAGATGCCTTGGGAAGGATTTAGGAGATCGAGCATCCGGAGGGCATGGTAAGCTTCAGCCCCGACGCGGGCGAGCCCGCCCACCACGGACTCCACGTCCCGATCGAGGTCGTGGCGCGTGAGGTGCACC
>JALUUA010000182.1 GCA_027021605.1 Candidatus Bipolaricaulota bacterium
AGCTCTTCCGGTTAATTTGAGCTACGGGAAAACGAGCTCACCCGCGGAATAGACGCGTTCAACACGATACTCTGGGGGAAGAGCTCGGAGAGGGTCTTCGGTAAGCACCACAAGGTCCGCCCGCTTCCCCGGCTCCAGCGTCCCCAGCTCCCCCTCTTGGAAGCCCGCATAGGCCCCGCCCCACGTGTAGGCCCGCAGCGCTTCCTCCATCGTTAAGCGCTGTGGCTCCTGTGGAGCCTCTAAAACGCAACGAATCCCGTACAGCGGCCCGAAGGGCATCCCGTCGGAGCCGAACGCCAGCGGGATCTCCCGCTCGAGGACCTGGCGATGGGGGTCAATCCGCCGATCGCGCTCCGGGCCCAGGCGCTCCTCGTACAGCGAGCCGGGGCCGCTCCACTGCACGAAGTTGGGCTGCATGGACGCGATCACCCCCAGCCGCGCGGCCCGCTCTAAATGCTCCTCCGTGGGCAGCTCGAAGTGCTCGATCCTCGGGCGGTCCTCGGGGGTGACGCCCGCGCGCTCTAGGGCCGTGAGCACCGCCCCGATCGCCCGGTCGCCAATCGCGTGGATCATGAGCTGAAAGCCCGCCTCGTGGGCCCTCTTCACGAGCGCGTTCAGCTCCTCCTGGGGGTAGTTCAGCTTGCCCCGGGTGGAGGGATCGTCGGCGTAGGGCTCCAACAGGGCAGCGTTGCGCGCCCCGATCGAGCCGTCCGCGAAGACCTTGACCGCCCCCAGGCGCAGTCGATCGTCGCCGAACTCGGAGCCGAGCCCCAGCTCTACGAGGGCGTCGAGGTGCTCCACCCCCACGTTGAGCCGCACCCGCAGCGTGAGCTTCCCCTGCTTGTGTAGTTTGAGGTAAGCCCGAACGTGCTCGGGGGTCACGACGTCGTGCACGCACGTGATGCCCAAGGCATGAGCGCGCTTCTGGGCGGCGAGAATCGCCTCCTCGATCTCCCCCGAGGAGGGGCGAAGCTCGGCGAGAAAGGCCCACGCCGCCCGCTCCCTAAGTAGCCCCGTTTGGGCGTCGAACTCCTCGGGAGTAGCCTCAAGGGCCACGAGCTCGAAGGCTTGGGTGTTCGCCACCAAGATGTGCCCGTCCACCCGCACGAGGGTCACGGGGTTGTAGGGCGCGACCTCGTCGAGCTCGTCTCGGGTGATGTAGCGATTCTCCGGCCAGCGGGACTCGTCCCAGCCGCGGCCCAGCACCCACTCCCCCGGCCCCCGCTCCCGGACCCTCTCCCGTACCCGCTCGAGCGCTTCCTCCCTTGAGCGGGCTTCGGAGAGGTCGAGGTAGTACCCGATCTCCTTTAAGCCGTGGGAGACCAGGTGCATGTGGGCGTCCACGAACCCGGGGAGAAGCGCTCTTCCCTTAAGATCCACGATCTGGGTGTGGGCAGCCCGCAGGCGAAGGACCTCCTCGGTGCTCCCTACGGCGAGGATTCGGCCCGCGGAGACGGCGAGGGCCTCCGCCTGCGCCCCCGGTTCCGTCAGCGGGAGGACCGCTCCCCCCAGGAAGATCCGTTCGGCGGTGCGGCTCATGGCGGGATTCTAGCCCCTCCTCCCGGGAAAAGACAAGAGCGCCTTACGCGGCTCCCTCACGTCACGATGGCGTAAGGCGCTCTTGCTGGAATGGAAATGACGGGGGAATCTTACCGGCGCTTGGCCAAGGCCTCCTTGAACGCCTTGCCCGGTCGGAACTTGGGGACCAGCTTCGCCGGCACGGACATCTTGCGGCCCGTCTGCGGGTTGATGCGGGTGGTGGCCTTCTGCTGGCGCGCCTCGAAGGTGCCAAAGCCCGTGAAGGTGACCTTGTCCTTCTTGGCGCAGCTCTCGATGATGAGGTTGAGGGCCGCATCGAGCGCCGCTCGGGCGTCCTTCTTGGAGATCTTCGCCTTCTTGGCGAGCTGGTCGACGAATTCGGCCTTGTTCATGAACTCCCCCTCCTTCCCCCGTTAGGATTGGCCGAATTATAGGGCACTTCGATCGAAAAGTCAAGAGGAGGCAGCTTCGGCTGCCGGTCTTCTCCCCTTGGCCTCCCCCCAAAGCTCAATCTCTCCGCATTGCGGGCAGAGCAGGGTGTACGTGTAGGCCAACGAAGCGCAGCCCTCGGGCGCTTTCGGTTGACGGTCCTCCGGCTTGCGGTAGAGCCTCCCTACCCCCTCGCACAGCGGGCAGTAGAGCGTGGTGATGATCGTGTTCTGCGGCAGTCGGACTAAGGGCATTTCGAGATCACCTCGCCGTATGATAGCGCATGGGCGCTTGATCCCCAAGCCCCTTCGGCCCTAGAATGCCCCCACCATGGCCGACCCGATCGCAGGAGGGATCGAGATCCCGGATCTCCGGCGGTACACGCTGGAGCTGCTGCGGCAGGTCCCCCCGGGCAAGGTGACGACCTACCGGGCGCTGGCGATCGCCCTCGGCGATCCGCGGGCCGCCCGCGCCGTGGGGCAAATTATGGCCACCAACGAGCATCCCGACGTCTATCCCTGCTACAAGGTGGTCCACAGCGACGGCTCCGTGGGCGCCTACAGCGCGCCGGGCGGGACGGCCACCAAAATCGAAAAGCTGCAGGCCGACGGGGTGCCCATCGAGGACGGGCGCGTCGTCCGCCTGCGGGAGCACGTCTTCTATCAATTTCAGACGGAAAAGCCCCTGGAGAGATTGAGAAGGCTGCAGGAGGAGCTCTCGGGGCGCGTCGTCCGAGAACCCGCCCTCTCCTTGAGCGACATAAGGACCGTGGGCGGGGTGGACCTCGCGTACCCGGGGCCGTGGGAGGGCGTCGGGGCCTATGTGGCCCTCGATCGTGGGACGGGGAGGGTTCTTGCGGCCAAGACGCATCGCTGCGAGGTGACGTTCCCGTACATCCCCACGTACTTGGCGTTCCGCGAGATGCCCGTCCTGTTGCCTTTACTTCAGCAAGTGCGCGATGAGGGGAAGCTGGCGGAGGTGCTCTTGGTGGACGGCAGCGGCATCTTGCACCACCGCCACGCGGGGATCGCTTCCCACCTGGGGGTGTTGCTCGATCACCCGACGGTGGGGGTGATCAAGCGGCTGCTCTACGGGAGCGTGGACGTAAAGGGCATGGAGAAGGGGGAGGTGCGGCCCGTCCGCGACCCCCAGACGGGCGATGTGATCGGGATGGCCGTAAAGACCCACGAGCGGGCCGATCCCCTGTATGTGTCGATCGGGCACAAAGTCGGCTTGGAGATGGCCGTCGAGCTGGTGCGGGAGCTCTCGGGGAAGCACAAGCTTCCCGAGCCGATCCGCCGGGCCCACGAGCTCTGCACGCAAGAGGCCCGCGCCCGCCGATCTCAGGAGGGGCGGACCGCACCCCTACTCCAGGCTGATACGGGGTCTGCGGAGAAGCCCAAGGAGGGCGCTCAGAGGCAAAAGAAACCCCGGCAGATGGCGCTGGATCTGTAGCCCTGCAGGAGGAGGGATCGTCGATGCACTTCGACCGCGAGGAAGCGCTCAAGCTGGTGCGCGAACACACCCAAAACGAGAACTTGGTGAAGCACATGCTGGCCGTGGAAGCGGCGATGCGGGCCTACGCCCGCAAGTACGGCGAGGACGAGGAGAAGTGGGGGGTCGTGGGCCTGCTCCACGACTTCGACTACGAGAAATACCCCAACAAGGAGCACAGCCCCACGGAGGGCCATCCCAGCTGGGGCGTTCGACTTTTGAGGGAGAGGGGCTACCCCGAGGACGTCTGCGAGGCGATCTTGGCGCACGCGGATTACACCGGCGTCCCCCGCAGGACGTTGATGGCCAAGGCGCTGTACGCGTGCGACGAGCTGACGGGCCTGATCGTGGCCGTGGCCCTGGTGCGCCCGAACAAGAAGCTCGCGGAGGTGACCGTGGAGTCCGTCCTAAAGAAGTGGAACGACAAGTCGTTCGCGCGGGGGGTCGACCGCCGGGACATCGAGCGCGGGGCGGAGGAGCTGGGCGTGCCCCTGGAGGAGCACATTCAGACGGTCCTGGAGGCGATGCAGGGGATCGCGGATCGGCTGGGGCTTTAGCGAAGGTTGGAGCCATGATTGTGCGCATTTGGCATGGTCGAGTGCCGACAAGCAAGGCAGATGCCTATCGCGCGTTCTTGAACAAGCGTGCGATCCCCGATTACAAAAGCGTCGAAGGGAACCGCGGAGTCTACGTATTGGAGCGACGTGAGGGCGACGTCACGCACTTTCTCACGCTGACGTTCTGGGAGAGTTGGGAGGCCCTTCGGCGCTTTGCGGGGGAGGACCTGGAGGCCGCGAAGTACTATCCCGAAGACGAGGAGTTCCTGCTGGAGTTCGAGCCTCACGTGGTTCACTACGAGGTAGCGGGGCAGGGCTGATCCCAAGGGCTGATCCCATAGGCTTAAAATGCCGGATCGGTGGGGGCGGGACCGCACCCGCGGGCCAGAGCCCGGCTCAAGCGCGAGGCCACGGGCCGCTTGAGGTGCGGGATCACGGTCTGAAGGGCCGCGACGACCCGGGCGGGGTCCGCGGCGACCTCCGCCCCGCAGGCGCGCAGGGCGTGGATGAGGTCCTCGGTGGCCACGTTCCCCGCGGCCCCGGGGGCGAAGGGGCAGCCGCCCAGCCCTCCTGCCGAGGCGTCGAAGCTCCGGATGCCGTACTCCGCCCACGCCACGAGGGCGTTGGCGATCGCCAGCCCGTAGGTGTCGTGGAGGTGGAGGTTGACCCGCTCGGGGGGCACGCGGGCCAGGACCCGGTCGAGGAGCGCGCGCACCCGCGGGGGACTGGCGCGGCCGTCCGTGTCCGCGAGCGAGATCTCCTCCACGCCCATCGCCCCCAGCTCCTCGACGACGGGGAGGACCCGCTCCGGGTCCACGAAGCCTTCGTAGGGGCAGTGAAACGCCGTGGAGACGTACCCCCGCACCGGCAGGCGCTCCTCCCGGGCCCGGCGGACCACGGGCCGCAGCCGCGCCAGCGACTCCCGCACGGAAGCGTTCGTGTTCTTGCGGCTAAACGTCTCCGTGGCCGCGGTGAAGACGTGGATCTTCTCCGCCCCGGCGGCCAGGGCCCGCTCTAGGCCCTTCTCGTTGGGCACGAGCGCGCAGTAGGTCACCCCCGGCACCCGCTCGATCCCGCGAAAGACCTCCTCGGCGTCGGCCAGCTGCGGCACCCACTTCGGCGAGACGAAGGAGGAGACCTCGATCTCCTCCACCCCGGTGCGGCTCAGCGCGTTCACGAACGCGATCTTTGCGGCCGTGGGGATCGTCTCCGGCTCGTTCTGCAGCCCGTCCCGCGGGCCGACCTCGGTCAGGCGCACCGCCACCGGGGAGTCGCTCATCGTTGGCCGCCCCCCTCTTCGTCGAGCTCCCCGCCCCCCGGCGGCGCCTCCCCCTCGGGGTCGGGGCGGAGCCGCACGAGCACGTCCCCCAAGTCCACGGATTGGTGCGGCTCGCAGCAGACCGCCTCCACGAGCCCGTCGAAGGGGGCCTCCAGGCGGTACTCCATCTTCATCGCCTCCAGGATCACCAGCAGCTCCCCCGCGCGCACGGCCTGCCCGGGCGCGGCGGCCACCCGCACGATGCGCCCCGTCATCGGTGCCCGGATCTCCGCCTCCCTCGGCCGGTCCGCCCCCGCGGACGCGGCCCCGCGCCCGCGACGGCCGGGCTCCCGGGCCCCCCGGTCCGCGGGGGACGGGACAAGCTCCAGGAAGCGCGTTCGCCGACCGTCCGCCACCCAAATCCCCTTCTCCGTGGGGCAGACGGCGAGCACGCTCGAGCCGTGCGGGGTGTCCACGCGCACGAGGGCCCCGTGGGGGGAGGAGGAGATCCGCTCAACCCGGGCTCGAACGCGGCGCTCCCCGCCTGCCCCGGCCTCCGACGGGGGGGCGGAGCGCACCGAGAGGTCCAGGTCGAGGTCCCTCCCGCGGGTTTCGCTTTCGCTCCGGCTTTCTCCTTCTCCCCCCGCCCGGATCGCGAGCTCGTAGAGCTGCCCCCGATACCGCAGGAGGACCCGCTTCGTGCGCTTCTTCGCCATCAGGGGAACCTCCGGGATCCGACGCTTCGCCACACCCGATAGAGGGACCCTTGTGGGCTTCGCGCCCCGGGCCGGTCTCGGTCGTCCGGCCCCGCTTCGCGGCCCGCTCCCCGTTCCCACGCGGGGGGGCGTGTCGGCTCGGGCCCCAGCGCCGCCCAGGCCGCGGCGGCCCAGAACGCATCCGGAAGCTCCGCCGCCCCCGCGGGCCCCTCCCGCTCCCGGCTCGGGGGATGCGCCTCCACGGTGTGGGTGTACGTCTCCCCGTCGCGGAAGGCGGGGCTCTCCAGAAGCTCGAGGAGGAAGTCGCGGTTCGTCACCACGCCCAGCACGATGGTCTCCTCGAGGGCGCGGACCAGGCGGCGGCGGGCCGTCTCCCGATCCGGGCCCCAAGCGATCAGCTTCGCCAGCAGCGGGTCGTAGTGGGGGGAGACGGTCCCCCCGGCGCGGACGCCCGCGTCCACCCGCACCCCGGGGCCGCCGGGCCACTCGACCCGCAGGAGCTCCCCGGACATCGGCAGGAAGCCCGCCTCGGGGTCCTCGGCGTAGAGTCGGGCCTCCACGGCGTGCCCCCGGGGCCCGGAGGGCCTTTCCCCCCCCAGGGCCTCGGGCAGGGGGGCGCCCGCGGCCAGGCGGATCTGGGCTTGGACCAGATCGACGCCCCAAACCGCCTCCGTTACGGGGTGCTCCACCTGGAGGCGGGCGTTGACCTCGAGGAAGTAGAACGATCCGTCGGGGGCGAGCAGGAACTCCACCGTGCCCGCGTTGCGGTAGCCGACGGCCTCGGCCAGCCGGACGGCCGCCTCCTCCATCCGCGCCCGGAGCCCCTCCGAGACGGCGGGGGAGGGGGCTTCCTCCACGATCTTCTGGTGGCGGCGCTGGAGGCTGCACTCCCGCTCCCCCAGCGCGATCACCCGGCCGTGGGCATCCCCGAGGATTTGCACCTCCACGTGGCGGGCGGGGTGGAGGAAGCGCTCCACCAGGAGCCGGGGGTCGCCGAAGGCCCCCTGCGCCTCGCGCTGCGCCGCTGCGATCGCCTCCGGGAGGGCCTCCGGGTCGCGGACGAGGCGCATCCCCTTGCCGCCGCCGCCCGCGGCGGCCTTGAGGAGCACGGGGAAGCCCAGGGCGCGGGCCTGCGCGGCGATCGCCTCGGGATCGGACGAGGCTTCCCCCCCCGCGTCGGCCGCGTCCGCCCCCGGGACGACGGGCACCCCGGCGCGGCGGGCCAGCGCTCGGGCTTGGGCCTTGTCCCCCACCCGCTCGATCGCCTCGGGGGGAGGGCCGATCCACACGAGGCCCGCGGCCTCAACTGCACGTGCGAACGCCGCGCTCTCCGCCAGGAACCCGTACCCGGGGTGGACGGCGTCGGCCCCCGAGCCGCGCGCGACCTCCAGCAGCTTGGGGATGCGGAGGTAGCTCTCGGCGGCGGGGGCCGGTCCCAGGGGATACGCCTCGTCCGCGGCCTCCACGTGCGGGGCCGCCCGATCCGCCTCCGAGTAGACGGCCACGCTGCGGATCCCCAGCTCGCGGCAGGCGCGGATCACCCGCAGCGCGATCTCCCCGCGGTTGGCGACCAGCACCTTCTCGATCCTCCCGGAGCTCCTTGGGGCCATAGGGTTGCGATGGGGTCCTTACATGCGAAAGACGGGCCAGCGGGGCTCGGGGATGGGGGCCTGCAGCACGACGCTGAGGCAGAGCCCGATCACCTCGCGGGTGTCGGGGGGGTCGAGGATCCCGTCGTCCCAGAGGCGGGCGGTCGCGTAGTAGGGGTTGCCCTCGTGCTCGTACTTCTCCCGCAGGGGGCGGGCGATCGCCTCGGCCTCGGCCTCCGAGAGGGCCTTCCCCTCCCGCCGGAGTTGCTGCTCCTTGACCGTGATCATGACCCGGGCGGCCTGCTCGGCCCCCATCACGGAGATCCGCGCGTTGGGCCAGGTAAACAGGAACCGGGGGCCGTAGGCCCGGCCGCACATGGCGTAGTTGCCCGCCCCGTGCGAGGCGCCGATGATCACGGTCAGCTTGGGCACGGGGGCCGTGGCCACCGCCTGGACGAGCTTCGCCCCGTCCTTGGTGATGCCCCCCTCCTCGTAGCGCTTGCCCACCATAAAGCCCGTGATGTTCTGCAGAAAGATGAGCGGGATGCGGCGCTGGGCGCACAGCTCGATGAAGTGGGCCCCTTTAAGGGCCGACTCCGAGAAGAGCACCCCGTTGTTGGCCAGGATCCCCACCAGGAAGCCGTGCCAGCGGGCGAACCCGCACACCAGCGTCGTCCCGTATTCGGCCTTAAACTCCTGGAAGCGGCTCCCGTCGACGAGCCGGGCGATCACCTCCCGGACGTCGTAGGGCTGCTTGGGGTCTTGCGGGAGGATCCCGTAGATCTCCTCCGGGGGGTAGCGGGGTTCCTCGGGTTCCGCGGGCTCCCAAGCCGTGGGGGCCGGGGCGGCGGGCGGCGGGGGCAGGGTGGCGACGATGGCCCGGCAGATCTCCAGGGCGTGCTCGTCGTCCTCCGCCAGGTGGTCGGTCACCCCCGAGCGGCGGCAGTGGAGCTCCGCGCCGCCCAGCTCCTCGGGGGTGACGTCCTCCCCGGTGGCGGCCTTGACCAGGGGCGGCCCCCCCAGGTAGACCGTCCCCACGCCCCGTACGATGACGTTCTCGTCGCACATCGCGGGGACGTAGGCCCCGCCCGCGGTGCACATCCCCATAACCGCGGCGATCTGGGGGATCCCCTCCGCGGACATCACCGCTTGGTTGTAGAAGATGCGGCCGAAGTGCTCCTTGTCGGGGAAGACCTCGGCCTGGCGGGGGAGGAAGACCCCGCCGGAGTCGGCCAGGTAGAGGGTCGGCAGGCGGTTCTCCCGGGCGATCTCCTGGGCGCGCAGGTGCTTTTTGATCGTCTCGGGGAAGTAGGTCCCCCCCTTGACGGTGGCGTCGTTGGCCACGATCATGCAGGGGCGCCCGTGGATGAGCCCGATGCCCGTAACGATGCCGGCGCTGGGGACCTCGTCGTCGTACATCCCGAAGGCGGCCAGGGGGCTCAGCTCCAGGAAGGGCGAGTCGGGGTCGAGCAGCCGCTCGATCCGCTCCCGCACGAGGAGCTTTCCGCGTTCCTTGTGGAGCTTGCGCGCCGACTCCGGCCCCCCCTCCCGCACGCGCTCCAGGCGCGCGCGCAGCTCCTCGGCCAGCGCGCGATGATGGGCCGCGTTGCGCTCGAACTCCTCCGAACCGGGCCGGACCCGACTGGGCAGAACTTCCATCGCTGCGTGCCTCCCGCCGAATCCCCCGCACTATACCCCGCAAAGCGGCGCTCGGCAAGCGGACGTTCCCGGCCCGGGCCGCAGGCGGGCTAAGCCGGGCGGGAGGAGGGCGGGGCCCAGCGGGGGGGTCGTTTCTCTAAAAACGCGCGGAGGCCCTCCTGGCCCTCCGGGGAGGCCCGCAGGCGGGCGATCGTCTCCGCGCAGTGCTCCGACACCTCGTCGGGCGGGAGCGCGGGAACCCGACGGATGAGGGCCTTGGCCTCGCGCACCGCTTGGGGGCCGTTCTTTAGGATCTCCCCGAGGATCCCCTCCACGGCGTCGTCGAGGGCGTCGGGGGGGACGACCTCGTGGACGAGGCCCATCTCCCTGGCTCGGTGCGCGGAGAAGCGCTCCCCCGTCAGGAAGTAGCGCCGGGCGTTTGCGATCCCCATTTTGCGCAAGACGAAGGGGGAGATGACGGCGGGGACGATCCCCAGCCGCACCTCGCTGAGGG
>JALUUA010000183.1 GCA_027021605.1 Candidatus Bipolaricaulota bacterium
TGGGCAACTTTGCCGTGACCGCATGCTCCTGGCTCAGGTGATCTCCGGGCAATTTCGCCTGGATTGGACCCTCTGGGGTGTGCTCCTTGCGGTTGTCATGTACGCCGTAGGAGGGGTACTCTTACGCCGTGAGGAGGACTGAATCGGATATGGACAGCGTGACGTTGCTGCTAATCCTGCTGACCATCGGCGGCCTGGTCCTGGGCTTGTTGGGCTACTGGAGCACAAGAGAGCCCCGGACGAAGCGCCCCTGAGCGCTACTCCGTCGGATCGATCTTCTTGTCCTTGAGGAACTCCGCCAGGATCTCGGCCAGGACCCCTTCGGCGGTCCGACCGCGCGCGTGGCAGTAGAGCTTGAACTTCGTCCCCAAGGGGATGGGGAGCTTGTAGGCAAAGAGCTTCTTCGGCCCTTGGAGGAGGGGGTTCTCCTCTTGGGTTGCTGCTTGGGTTGCTACGCCTTCCCCGGGCAGGGTCGTGAGGCCCTGCCCGTTTCCCTTTTCCTCTAGCGGGTTGGCAGCGACGATGCGCCTGCGCTGAGCCGGCATCGCTCGAGCACCTCCTCGGCCAGGTCGTTGTAGTCCCAGGCGCCCGGGGAGTTGGGCGCGTAGAGCTGAATGGGAAGCCCGTGGCTGGGGGCCTCCGCCAATCGCACGTTCCTGCGGATCTTCGTCCGGAAGAGCTTCTCGGGGAACGCCTTCTCCAAGAACGCCTCGACCTCGCGGCTTAAGAGCGTCCGTTGGCTGTGCATGGTGAGCAGCACGCCCCCGACCTCCAGATCGGGGTTCAAGCGCTTTTTGACCAGCTCGATCGTCTCGCAGAGCTGGCGGACCCCGTCGAGCGAGAGGAACTCGCTCTGGGAGACGATGTAGACCTCGTCCGAGGCCGCGAGGGCGTTGATGGTGAGAATATCGAGGCTGGGCGGGCAGTCGATCAAGACGAAGTCGACGTGGCCCTCTAGGGGCTCCAGGGCGTTGCGCAGCAGGGTCTCGCGGCCCACCTCGGTGACGAGCCGGGCCTCGTAGTGACTCAGCGAGACGGAGCTGGCAATGAGATACAACCCGGGCACGTCCGTCTCGTAGGTGGCCTCGGCGATGGGGATCCGTCCGTCCATGACGTCCTCTAGGCTGACCACGGGGTGCTCCACCCCCAGGTGACGGGTGGTGTGGGCTTGGGGGTCGGCGTCGATGAGGAGCACCCGCCGATCCCGAAGCGCCAATCCCGCGGCGAGGTTGACCGCCGTGGTCGTCTTCCCCGTTCCGCCCTTCTGGTTCGCGATGGCGATGACCCTCATAGTGCGCTCATTTTCTTGCCGCAGGGCCCGAGCCCCAAGGACAGGGGTCCCTAGCTGATTAGATAGTTGTCCAGCTGGGCGGCTAAGTCCAAGCACAAGCGCGGGAAGTTGCGCTCGGCACACGAGTTCCGTAGGATGCTGCGGTCGGTGGTTCCCATGGCCTTAAGCACCCAAGAGATCTTACAAATTGCGCTGGACATGGCGGGCTTTGCGGAGGTTCCCGGCGATACCGCCGTCTACCACCCAGGCGAGGGGCTCAAGAGGGCGCTCGTGGGGATCGATCTCGACGTCCCCGAGCTGTGGATCGCCAAACAGCTCGGCTTCGACGTGGCGATCTCCCACCACCCCAAGGGCGGCGCCTCTACGCTGAACTTCCCCGACGTGCTTAATCGACACATCGAGATGATGGTCGCGCACGGCGTTCCCCGCGACGTGGCCGAGGAAGCGATGCGGGACCGCATCTTCGATGCCCGCTGTCACGCCCAGATCGCCAACTACGACCACGCCCCCTCCTTCGCCCGCCTGCTCGATTTGCCCTACATGAACGTGCACCTCCCCCTAGACGAAGTGGGCCGACGACGCATGGTCCAAGTCGTGGACGCCCTCGGTCCCGACGCCCGCGTCCAAGATCTCGTGGACGCCTTCTACGAGGCGTTCGGGGAGTTCCGCAACGCAGACACCCGCATCGACGTTCGGGTGGGCTCCCCCTCGAACCCCCTGGGGAAGGTCGTGGTGGCCCACGCCTGCGGGACGAACGGCGGCTACCCCGTCGCGAAGGCGTACTTCGAGCACGGGGTGGACACCGTCGTCTACATCCACTGCTCGGGGCCGGA
>JALUUA010000184.1 GCA_027021605.1 Candidatus Bipolaricaulota bacterium
GGATCTCGCCCCACGGCTGGAGCCTGCTACGCGGCTCTCCGGCGATTACCGCGGCGGGACTTCCACCCGCAAGTCCGGTACAGCATGCGCCGCGGCCTTCCGGCCGCTTTGCGTCAGGACACACCATTGGTAGACCTCAGGCGCGGTGGCGCGCGGGCTCCGTTTCCTGAGGCCCCCTTTCAAACCGTGCGTGCGGATTTCCCGCACACGGCTTACCGATGGTCTTCTCACGTCGCATGCGCGCCTCCGGGGTATCGTATCGTGCCGGACAGTCGGTAGAGTCCAAAGTCGTCGACGAAGCGGCGGTGGGGCCAGCTTCGGTGATGGAAGGGACGCCTCTGCCAGCCGCACTTCGCACCGATCAGCCGGGTCAGCCTCTGCGTCACGTAGCGATCGATGCTCGTGAAGTGGCGGGTCGCGTTCCCCGTTCGGAAGTACTGGCCCCACCCCCGCAATACCGGGTTCAGGAGCGCGATCACCTCGCGGATGTCGCGCATCCCAGCCCAGCGGCGGCGGCCGGTCAGCACTCGCACGCGGCGGCGCAGGGCCTTCATCGCGCGGCCCGAGGGCCAGCGAAACAGGTACGACTTCCCGCGGAAGCACGACCGCACCACGCGGAAGTGGCAGCCCAGGAAGTCGAAGCCCTCCTTTCCGATACCAAGCTCCACCAGCTTCGTCTTCTCCGGATGCAGCCTCAGGCCGAGATCGTCCAGGATCTCCCGGACGATCTCCAGCGCTCGCTCGGCAGCGGTCCGGGTGCGGCACAGCACCACGAAGTCGTCGGCGTAACGCACCAGACGCCCCAGGTGGCCGTGCTTCCGCGTCCATGCCTCGTCGAGCACCGATAGGTAGATGTTGGCCAGCAGCGGTGAGATCACTCCACCCTGGGGGGTCCCCGTCGTGGACTTGCGCACCGCGCCCTCCTCCATCACACCGGCCTTCAGCCAGTGCCGGATCCACTTCAGCACCCGGCGGTCCGAGATGCGCCGTTGCACGAGTTCCATCAGGATCCCGTGGTCCAGCCCGTCGAAGAAGCCTTCGATGTCCGCGTCCACGACCCAGTAGTGGCCGCGGCCGCCGGTCAGCCGAATCGCTTCCTTGGCCTGTGTCGCGCTGCGTTTCGGCCGGAAACCGTACGAGCAGTCCTCGAAGTCCGCCTCGAAGATCGGCTCGATCACCAGCTTCACGGCCTGCTGCGCCACACGGTCTCGCACCGTCGGGATGCCCAGCGGTCGCTGCCGACCGTCGGGCTTGGGGAGGTACACGCGACGGACCGGGCGCGTGCGGTACTTCCCACTCCTCAACTGCTCCTGGAGCTCGTCCAGGAAGCGATCCACGCCGCCGGCTTCGATCGCGGCGAGCGTCTCGCCGTCGATCCCCGCCGCGCCGCGGTTCGCTCGCACTCGCTTCCACGCCTCTCGCAGGACGTCACCCCGCCAGATCCGATCTCGCAACGCGTGGAAACGACGATTCCGGCTGCGCTTGGCGGCCGCGAAGAGCTTCCCTTGCAGGCTGCGGACTTTGTCGGTGGGGAGCTTCGCCGTCACGGCATGCCCTCGTCCGGTCCAACTCGGGATAGCACGACCAAAGCAGGGCCCCTTCCCTCCGCTCGGCTTTCACCGAGCATCGACGGTACTATGCGCCCCTCGGACTCCCTCCCGACTCCCCGCCATTTCGCCTTCGGCTTATAGGCGTGGTCTTTGCTCGACGTGAGCCGTCGGGTAGGGCCTCTCCTGTTCCGTACCGGGCTGTCGCTGCGTGCCCTCCTCCGTACCCCGGGGGCGTCCTGCATCCCTCCGGATCTTCGGATGCAGTCTGTTGCCTTCGCCGCGAAATGACCGGCTCGGCCAACCCCTCCCTTTCGGGGGCTACTGTCTCGGGGCTGCAAGGTTCGCTCACGCTGGGCCCACAGCTTTGCTCCCCGCCCTCGGGCTCGATCGTTACCGCGCTCCCGGGTCGGGCTTTCGACGCTCCGCTCGGCCGCGGGGATCTCGCCCCACGGCTGGAGCCTGCTACGCGGCTCTCCGGCGATTACCGCGGCGGGACTTCCACCCGCAAGTCCGGTACAGCATGCGCCGCGGCCTTCCGGCCGCTTTGCGTCAGGACACACCACCCGAGAAGCT